>NZ_JBHFQG010000025.1:0-54480 GCF_041949975.1 Alteribacillus sp. JSM 102045
ACCCTTATTACCACTTCCTGCATTCAACGGAAGGATTTGGTGGTCTTTGATAACAAAAAATTTTTTAAAGAAACTTTATTACCTTTTAACCACTGGTATATCAACCTTTCCGGAGGGAGTCTACGTGATTTCAACTGTTAACTTGCGGTTTTTTCCTCTAGTTCATCCCAATTGATTACTGATCTAGTTTTTAAGGTCATTTTTCATAACAAAGAATTTTTGACTGCTTCAATTTTCCTCAAATCTTTTGTTACCATATCACCGCAGGTCTGTTTACAATTTTGATAGCGCTTCCATATTAGTATATAAAAAAACCCCCGTCCCATGCACGGTAACGCGCTGAAGGAACGGAGGAACGATAAATATATTAAGCTGCTATTTGAGCTTTACGGCCCTCATAGAAAAATTGAGGACGGTATTTAGAAATAAGGATAACAACAAAGATAGTTATCAGCATTTCAGGTACAAGATAGGAAGCATTATACAATGCTGAATACGTTACAACAGGCATACCATCTGGAGCATATTCACTAAACCATATTAATCCAGCGTTGAAATGGTCCAGAAATCGAAGTAGTGTGCCAAAACCAACACCAATAATTATCATCGCTGCCGGTACTTGATTTTTAAATTGTTCTCTGTTCACAAATAATCCTGCAAAACCAAGGACCGCATATGCTATCGGATACTCCAGTACAAATTGAATAGGATGCACGATAACAGCGCCGAATAAAATCTGAAGAATTCCTGTAATGAATCCAGTCACGACACCGGCTTTCCATCCTCGGCGGAAAGAAATAATAAAAATCGGGACCATAACGAGCGAAATGGAACCGCCCATAGCCCACAGAGCACTAAATTCGATATAGCTTAATATAATAGCAAGTCCCGACATTAATGCAATTTCTAACAGAACTATCAGACGAGTGTTTTGCATAATAAAAAAATCCCCTTTCATTTCCACTGGGGAAGAGGGGATGGTGGTTGTAGTAAACAGCATAAAATTCCTGTCTGTGAGACAAGGTTGCTTGTCACACCACTTCCCTACGCTGGTCTTAGCCAGATCAGGTTCTAAGAGTTGAGACTTATGCCTCTCTCAGTCATTTGACACCCCTAGTGGAACTATTGTAATTTCTTTTAACTGTAGCACAGATTTCATTACTTGCAAACAATTAAAACGTATCCTATATGTTCCAATTTACTAATAAAATAAATTATTCGCAAAATTGCTCCTTTTCTTTTATAATCGAAGTGATACAGCATAAAATAGTACTAAGAAAGGAGGCGGAACGATCTTTTTTTGTAAGCGGTAACAGAAAAGCTTTTTAAAGACGGATGAAAGGGAGTGAACTGTTATGCCAGCTATTGTTTTAGCAATTATTGGATTAATTATATTTGCTCTTGGCTACCGTTATTATTCTAAATTTATAGCAGAGCGTATATATAGGCTTGATCCTAATTATCAAACACCAGCCCATCAATTCCGCGATGGAGTGGATTTCGTACCGACGAATAAATGGGTGCTCTGGGGGCACCATTTTACTTCGGTTGCGGGTGCAGCTCCTATTGTAGGTCCTGCAATAGCCGTTTATTGGGGTTGGCTACCTGCCTTTTTGTGGGTTGTATTAGGCACAGTATTTGCAGCCGGGGTTCATGATTTCGGGACACTTGTTCTATCTATCCGCAATAAAGGACAATCGATTGGAACGCTAGCAGAAAGAATTATCGGAAGACGTGCAAAGCTGTTATTTTTATTTATTATTCTAATATTAGTTCTTATGGTTAACGCAGTCTTTGCCTGGGTTATTTCTAATTTATTCATAACATTTCCTTCAAGCGTTTTAGCGGTGTTTATACAAATTCCGCTTGCCATTTGGATTGGTTACACGGTCAATAAAAAAGGTAAAAGCATGCTGTTACCTTCATTGACAGCACTGGCTGTAATGTATGCTGCAGCTGTTATAGCAAGCAGTATTCCAGCATTGCAAATCGATTTGGTAACATACTTTGGTGGAGAAGAAGCAACAGGTTTATTCGGGTTAGATGCGGTTTCATCTGCCTTTTTAATCTGGATCGCCATACTCATGGTTTATGTGTACATTGCTTCTATACTTCCGGTTTGGAAGCTACTCCAGCCTCGTGATTATATTAATTCTCATCAGCTGGTTGTAGGGCTCGCTATTCTGTATCTGGGCCTCTTTTTTACATGGCCGACACCTGAGGTTACTGCTCCAGCTACAAGAGAAGTGACTGACGTTTCTTGGTTCCCGCTTCTGTTTATAACTATTGCATGCGGTGCTATTTCAGGATTTCATGGTTTAGTTTCTTCAGGGACCTCATCCAAACAATTAAATAAAGAGACAGATGCGCGTTTTGTTGGGTATTTGGGAGCAGTTGGGGAAGGAACGCTTGCTCTTGTTACCATTCTTGCGGTGACCACATTCTTTGCTTCGTCAAGCGATTTTTTGTCCAGCTATGAAAGCTTTGATACAGCAAATGCTGATGGTTTGACTCACTTTGTTGGAGGTGCAGGTCAGCTTGCAACCGGACTTGGGCTGCCGGCAGGAGTAGCTGAAACCATTGTTGCAGTTATCGTTGTAAGTTTTGCTGCGACAACTCTGGACACATCGGTACGTTTAATGCGCTATATTATCTCAGAACTCGGACAGGAGTATAAAGCACCAGCTCTTACTAAAAAACATGTAGCAACCACTATAGCTGTGGGAGCAAGCGCATTCCTTGTATTGCTGCCGGGAGACCGTGGTTTTGGTTCAGGAGGATATTTACTGTGGCCATTATTTGGTACCTCGAACCAGCTCCTTGCAGGTATCAGCTTGCTTCTCATATCGATTTGGCTGCGAAGAAAAGGAAGAAACTTCTTGTTTACCTTTATACCAATGGTCTTCTTGCTCTTTATGACCCTGTGGGCTATGACAACTCAGGTAGTCTTCCAGTGGTCTGGTTTAGGAGATGGAGATACACAGATCCTACTGTTTGTTTTAGGAGCAATTATATTAGGATTCTCCGTATGGATTCTGCTTGAAGCTGTAGCGTTGTTCCGAAAAGAACCGCCAAATACTGAACCGGATAATGATAAATAGTATTTTAATGGTAAAATATTATTAACAATAGGGGCTTATCGAGTGGGCATTTCTGTTCGCCGGCAAGCCCTTTTTATCTAACGAGAATTAGATCGGAGGGAGCGAAATGGCGGATAAGAAAATGAACTTAAAAAAATTAATAGAATTTTATGATGAAGTGCTCCGCCTTCCTCATCGAGCAGAAATTAAACGGGAAATACGAGATGAAGACGATCTGTTTCTACTTTTATGTTTTTCTGAATTACTCGGCCTCCCAAACCCGGTTTCCTACTATACACTTGAACTGTATCCTGAAATGGTGGAAAGGTTTCACGAGTGGCACCTGCGTATGGGAATGGACAAGTCACCTCTAACCGGAATACGCTGCTGCTAACAAGAAAAACGGAGTATTCGGTATAACGGATAAACGTGGTTGCTCCGTTTTTGGAAAGGGATGAAACGATGGATAATCTGTTTAACTATAGTATTTTATTTTTTGGTGGTAAAGGCGGGGTAGGGAAATCGACATCATCTTCTGCTTTTGCGCTCACTGCTGCAGAAAAAGGGAAGCGCACCTTATTAGTTTCAACAGACCCTGCTCATAACCTGAGTGATCTGTTTGACTCAACAATCGGTGATGAACGAAAGCAGCTGACTGAAAATTTATGGGGAATGGAAATCAGTTCAGAAAAACAATCAAAAAGGTATATTAATCAAGTTAAAGACAACTTAAAAGGCCTGATTAAGTCTCATATGGCTGAAGAAGTTAATAGACAGATTGATATGGCAGCTGTGTCTCCTGGGTCGGAAGAAGCGGCACTTTTTGACAGGCTGGTTCAGATAGTGTTAGAAGAAAAAGAACATTTTGATATTATTGTATTTGATACTGCTCCAACCGGGCATACGGTGCGGCTGCTGTCTCTGCCTGAAATGATGGAAGCATGGATAGAAGGGATGCTTCAGCGAAGGCAGTCCATCAACGAAAATTACTCGCAATGGTTAAATGACGGAGAACCCGTTGATGATCCGATTTACAGGGTGCTTATGAATAGAAAAGACCGATTTTCGCAGGCAAGAAAAGTGCTGATGGACAATAAACGCACTGCTTATATTTATGTGCTTATGCCGGAAAAACTGCCTGTTGCAGAAACGAAGCGGGCTTTACAGATGCTAGAGAAGGCTAATTTAAAAGTTAATGCGCTGATAGTAAATAAATGTTTGCCAGAGCATGCAGGAGATAGTATATTTATTGAAAAGCGGAGAAAACAGGAAAAAGCCTACATTCAACAAATAAAAGAAGAATTTTCCGGCCGGCAGAAAATATTTTTGCCTTTATTGGAAGAAGATATCTCTTCCAGAAAGGCTCTTGAAAACATAAAAAATGAGTTTCATTACCCTACGATGAAAATAATGTAATGCAAGATCTAGTGTGATAAAGAAATGGGTGAAGAAAAGGTGTCGATAAGGTTCTTGCCTTTTGAGAGGGCAGATTTTGATCAATTAATTCAGTGGATTCCAGATGCAAGATTTTTGCTGCAATGGGGCGGGCCTCATTTTACATTTCCACTAAATGAATCACAATTAGAAGAATATATTAAAAATACCAATAAAACAGGAGCAAGCCGTTTTATTAATAAGGTTGTAGACAGTTCCGGGGTAACAGTAGGACATATTTCTCTCGGATCAGTCGACCGTCACAATAGGTCTGCAAGGATTGGCAAAGTATTGGTAGGCGAACAGAAAAATAGAGGACAGGGCATAGGAAGAAAAATGATCAAAGAAATATGCCATATTTCCTTTGATGAGTTGAACATGCACCGCGTTAGTCTTGGCGTTTGGGATTTCAATAAACCCGCTATTCGCTGCTATGAGAAGGCAGGGTTTGTTCATGAAGGCATTAAACGTGATTTGCGTCGTTTTGGTGATGAGTACTGGTCTTTATGTGAAATGAGCATACTTGAAGATGAATGGAAACTACAGAAGAAGACAACGTTATGAAGGGGACAAAGCTGCCTCTTCTTTTTTTATAGCTTCAATCATTCTAATTTGCTGTCCTTCCATTTCTCTTGGAATGAAACTCCATTCGCCGAATGTAATACTCTCTCCTTCTTTTACTTCCGGCTTTTCGGAAAGCACAAGCCCACCAATGGTGTCTATTGCTCCATCTTCAATATCAATTTCTAATAGTTCATTTACTTCCTCAATAAGTACTTTTCCATCAAGCATAAAGTTGGTCCCCGCATCGTTCAATTTTTGTACAAGGGGGTGTTCGTCTGAATCAAATTCATCACGAATTTCTCCTACAATCTCTTCAATAATATCTTCCACTGTGACAAGGCCGGCTGTTCCGCCATACTCATCAAGCAATATCGCTAAATGAATTTGTTCCTGCTGCATTTTTATCAAAAGTTTGGAAATGGGTGTAGAATCTAAAACTTGAATGACAGGCCGTGTATAAGTTGATATATCTACTTGATTCATTTTAACAAGGTCTCCAAAAACTTCTTTTGCATGCACCATGCCAGTGATATGATCCTTGTCACCATTTACAATTGGGTAGCGCGAATACCGTTCTGTTGTCATAATATTTAAGTTATCTTCTAAAGAAGCATTAAGAGAAAGTGTTACCATTTCCGTGCGAGGAATCATTATTTCTTTTGCCACACGATTATCAAACTCAAAAATCCGATTGACAAATTTATATTCAGACTGGTTAATTTCCCCTCTTTCATAGCTTTCCGATAGAATGATGCGAAGTTCTTCTTCTGAATGAGCCACTTCATGCTCCGATGCAGGTCTTACCCCAAAAAGCCGTGTAAAGGCTTGGGCAGAACCGTTCAATAACCAAATAAAAGGATACATAATGGTATAAAACCAAATAATAGGTTTTGAAAATAACAATGTAATCTGCTCTGCTTTTTGAATCGCAAAGGTTTTGGGGGCAAGTTCTCCAAGTACCACATGTAAGTAGGTCACCAAAAAAAATGCAATTGAAAAACTCAATATAGTTGTAACAGTACCGGGAAGATTAAAAGGCTCTAAGATAGGATGGAGCAGTCGTTCTATGGTTGGTTCACCTAACCACCCCAAACCGAGCGCGGTTATCGTAATACCCAGCTGACAAGCAGATAAGTATTCGTCAAGATTGGAGATTACTTTTTTAGCGGCCACTGCTTTCTTGCTGCCTTCTTCAAGTAATTGATCAATTTTTGATGTTCGTACCTTCACAATAGCAAACTCTGTTGCTACAAAGAATGCTGTTAATAGTATTAGGATTACAAGTAAAAACAAGTTAAGTGTTAACACAGCGCCACCCCCTTCTTAGACCTTTTCTTATCATTACACGTAAAAAGTATTTTACTCATAAGAAGTTTGGCACCAGGTGCAGGTGGTGAGTAGGAGCTGGAATGGAGGGGAGGAAGAGCTGAAAGTTGGGAGCGAAGCGCTGAAAAAAAAGAGGAGAATGCGGATGAATGAAGAAAAAGTATACGTACTTTTTTATGAAAGGAGTATTTTACTAAGTGATAATTAAAAAAAGAGAAATGCCTCTATCGTTAAAGAAACTAGAAGCTTTGGAACGAAGGCTTCCAAAAAAACGCCCTACGGTGGAGGTATTGGCCAGGCAAATGGCAGGGTTTAAAGGAGAATTAGCTATCGACTTTTCTCTTAGCTTCTTACCTTCCGAACATTATTGGTTTATTCATCATAAACGTAAACCCTTACCTATCGAAGCGTTAGTTGTGATGGCAAATGAACGTACAATCGTTCGACATGCCAGCGCCGCCTCTGCATCCTTTTCTGAAAAGATTATCCCCTGTGGCCGTATACCTAAATATATAATAAATATAGAACAAACCTATATTAAAGCCCATTATTCTGAGCGTGAACTTGAATCACTTTCTGAATTACTGTTAAAACAGCATCAAGAGCTGGATAATGATATCTTAAAGCAATTTCAAATTGATCGATCAGAAATTATCTCTGGAGTTCAGTGCCAAGTTTGCTCTCGTTATGCGATGGAATGGGATCGACGTAGATGGCAGTGCCCGTATTGTCGTTTTCGTATGTTGAATGCTCATGCAAAAGCTTTGGAAGACTATTCCCTTCTATTTTCCCCAACCCTCTCCAACCGTGATGCCCGGAAGTTTTTGCATCTCACTTCTCCCAATTATACTAAACACATTCTCCAAAGATGTTCGAAGAGTTTTATCGGCAAAACAAGAGAAAAAAAGTATTTACTTAGGTAATTATTGAAAGTGTTGGGGCTGTGGATTGGAGAGCTGAACCGAAAGCGAAGAGCTGAACCATAGGGAGGAAAAGCTGAAGACTGGAAGCGAAGAGTTGAAATAAAAGGGAGAAGAGCTGAAACAGGGCCGGAGAGAGCTGAATCTACAGCGAGCTGAGAACCGAACCGGAGACACAAAGAGCTGAACCTCGCAAAAAGAGTACTGAATATAAAAAAGAACGCCTCTCCTGTCTTAATAGAGAGACGATCATTGTTTCTACAGCTCCAAAATTTCCTTGATATCCTCTTCAGAAAGAGAAGACAAGCTGGTTTCTCCGGATTGAATCACCTGGTCGAACAAGGCTTTTTTCTTGTCTTGCAAAGACTGAATTTTTTCTTCGATAGTACCTTGAGAAATCATTTTAACAACTTGAACTACACGTTTTTGCCCGATGCGGTGAGCGCGGTCTGCAGCTTGGTTCTCTACTGCCGGGTTCCACCATAAATCAAAGAGAACGACGGTGTCTGCCCCTGTTAAATTAAGTCCCGTGCCGCCTGCTTTTAATGAAATAAGGAAAGCTTCTTTTTCGCCTTCATTAAACCGATCTGCCATTTGTACTCTTTCTTGGCTTGGTGTTTTTCCATCGAGATAAAAATACGTTAATCCTTCTTTTTCGAAAGCTTCACAAATAAATGAGAGCATGCTGGTGAATTGTGAGAACACCAGCACCCGCTGTCCGTTTTCCCGAGCGTCTTTCATAAAATTCATTAATTCTTCCAATTTTCCAGACCCGTCTCCGTAATCTTCAAGAAACATGCCGGGATGGCAGCACAATTGACGAAGCCTGGTTAAATTAGAAAGGATATTCATACGGTTTTGCTGAAATGTTCCTGATTGTAACTGAGATGCGGTCTCTTCTTTTATGCGGTTTAAGTAAGCAACATAGGTTTCTCGCTGTTTTTTAGTAAGGTCACAGTGTATAGTAGTTTCAATTTTATCTGGAAGCTCCGTCAGTACTTCTTTTTTTGTGCGGCGGAGAATAAAGGGTGAAACACGATGTCTAACACTGTCGGCAGGTAACGTTTTAAAAGTCTGAACATCTGGGAATAATCCCGGCATCAATATTGCAAATAATGACCACAATTCATCAATTTTATTTTCAATGGGGGTTCCGCTTAGCGCGAAGGCTTTTTCTGTTTGCAGTTTTCTTACAGCTCTAAATGTTTTAGAAGTATAATTTTTTAAAGCCTGAGCTTCATCTAAAATTAACCCATGAAAGAGAATATCTTCATAAAGCTCGATATCTCTTCGCACTAATGGATAAGAAGTTATAAAGACATCAGTGTTTTCTATATTTTTTATTTGCTGTTTTCGTTGTGCTTTTGTTCCATAGATAATTTGAACGTTAAGGTTCGGGGCAAACGTTTTTGCTTCCTTTTCCCAATTGTAGACGAGAGAAGAAGGTGCAACCACTAAAAAGGGAGGGGCATCCGGTCGTTGTTGTCTTTCTGATAAGATATAGGTTAAGGTCTGCAGTGTTTTGCCGAGCCCCATATCATCTGCCAAGATACCGCCAAAGCCGTATGCCGTTAATGCTTTCAGCCAATAAAAACCTTTTTCCTGATAATCCCGGAGTATATCCTGTAATTTTTCAGGCACAGAAGCTTCAAATTTTTCCGGGAACCGTATGTCTGTTAATAATTTTTGCACACTTTCATCTTTATGCCATTGTCTGCCCGTATTTAAATATTTATCGACTTGAAATGCCTTATAAGCAGGTAGTCGGAGGGTGTTTTGCTCTAAATCTTCTGGAGATGCTTCGGTTTCCTGTAACATCTCCTTAATTCCATTTAATACCTTATCGTCCAGGGAAACAAATCGACCATCAGCTGTTTTATGATACCGCTTCTTTTCTTTTAAAGAAGTCATCAATCTAAATAAATCATCTTCATTTAAATCATCGGTTTGAAAGGATATATCGAGCCAGCCTAATGACTCGTCCAAAGAGGAATCAATAGAAAAAGAAGAAGCAGGAACAAGTAATTTTTCTACGTCTCTGCTCATAAACACATCTGCTATTTCTTTCAGTTCTGGCAGAATGCTGGTGAGAAAATAAAAAATTGAATCTTCATCTGTTAGGGACAACGCTTCGCCATTCCAGTGAAACCCAGCAGATTCAATTAACTGAAGCAGCTCTTCTTCTTTTTTTGTTTCCCGAACAATTAAAACATCATCTTCAGAGGTGTTTCTCTCTTCTGTAACAGCGTGAAGAGAGTGAGATCCATAAGAAAATAGAGGTTCTGCTAATAGTGCATTCCCTTTTTTATCTAAATATATTTTCTTTTGAAGCGGATGCTCTTCCACATGCTGTTTTACATCGGCTTCCATCGTCAGCCTTCCTTGTTCTTTAAGCGAGCGTACCACATTAGAATATACTTGCTCTAACTCTGTTTTCTCTAATGGCAGGCGGCCTTTTGGTGTGTCCATTAGCATGTGGAACAACAGCTTCGTAGAATGATCCTTGTCATCTGATGTTTCATACAACCTGTCATTCCAAACGTAATATGGTGTTAGGCTTACTTTTCGCGGCGGGTATTGGAAAGAAGAGTAGGATAAAAAATAATTATCCCCTTCGCTGTTCAATTCAAATTTACCCGGCCACTGCTGTTTAATTACTAAGGGAACCGGACTCCCCACCGCAGGATTTATATATACATTCATGCAATGGGTCAGCGCATGGATCATTTGTTCTGCAGCAACAGGGGGGATGGTAATCACAGACTGTGATTTTTTTTCTGGATAAAAAAAGCTTGTTTGCCGCCCGGCCCATTTTTGATTTCGGATGATTTCTTCTAGCTGCCTCAGAGCGTTAAGATCTTCTTCTTCAAAATAATGATAAGTAGGATCAAACGTAAACTTTTTTGTGAAAGGCAGCAATGATCGTTGCCTCATTGCAGATAACAAACCCTCAATATCTTTGACTACATATAATTTATCTGTCCCTATTTTGAGTTCAATGGAAAAAAATTGTTCTTGCGGCTGGTAATAATCTGTGTGAAAAGTAAGCATATATTCTGCTTGTAATGCTTCTCCTACAGACTCAACAGTCTGCATGCGACCGGCGAAATAATCAACGAACAATTTTCGTAACGGAGCTGTTTTCTCCGTTTCGCTTTCCTGCTGTTTATGAATGGTCCTGGTTACTCGCTGTTCTCTTTTATTCTTTTGAGGAGAATCAGCAGCAGGAGATAATGAAATCAGTACAGCAGCAATATGTTTACATATATCCATACCGCCTGTGTGGGCAGGGCAGGTACATGAATATTCCTGTAATTCTCCATCTTCATGAAATAATAGCTGAACTTTGTATGGAAAGGAACCTGATACATTAGCCTTTATTTTTGTAAAAGATCCGGCTGTGTTATGAGAGATATCCTCTACCCTATCATCTTCCCAGTAAGATAATCCTCGTGAGTAGATGGTTCTGCCTGCTAAAGCACGAATCTCAGATTTTGTTAAATAGCGCAATGTTGGTCCTCCTTCGCATTTTATGCATAACTATTATTTTATCATAATTAACCTTTATTTATCGTTGGAAAGTTTTTTTAACCTGATAGTGTTTGTCGCGTGGATATTTGTACATAGGAGGTGGAAGGAAAACAGAGATCTAAAGTAGAAAAATTTATACAAAGCTGTTGATATATAAAGTAAGGTGGGTTTAACCATGACAGATAAAAACTACATCATTGAACAAGCGAAACAAAAAGCATGGGAGTTTTTTAAAGGAACAGACCCTGCCCATGATTACTGGCACACTCACCGCGTAGCGGCATGGGCTGTAAAACTTGCAGAAAAAGAGGGAGCGGATGTGTTTATTTGTGAACTCACAGCCTGGCTTCATGATCTTCCAGATAAAAAATTAAACCATTCGGAAGAAGAAGCCATTAATCATGTAGAGGATTGGCTGCAAAAATATCTTGAGAACGAAAAAGACATTGAACAAATTATAGAAATTATCGAAACGATGTCTTATAGAAATGGAGAGAACTCTTCTATAAGTTCTCTCGAAGGTCAGGTTGTCCAAGATGCGGACAGACTTGATGCCATAGGAGCCATAGGGATTGCTCGGGCCTTCGCTTTTGCAGGAGCTATAGGAGAACAACTGCATATACCAGCATCTCCAGATAAAGAAAAGCGTCAGACAGCGATTGAACACTTTTATGATAAACTGCTTCGATTAAAAGCTTTAATGAATACAGGAACTGCCATTGATATTGCTAACAAAAGACAACGTTTTATGGTCAGTTACCTCGAACAATTTTATAGTGAGTGGGAAGGAAAGCTTTAAAAACATGCGGGGCTGTCCCATAAGAAGGGTCGGCTAAATTTTTTAATTAACTCCAGCTGAAATACACGTAGTCTCCAGCGGGAAAAGCAACAGCTGAAGATCCCGGAGTGAGCGGTCTTTGCTCACGAGGAAGTTGAAGCGTTGCCTGCGGAAAGCGAAGTGTATTTCAGCTGTAAAAAACCTTTTGGGACAGCTCCTTTTATTTTTTAAGCTGCAAAAGATCGTTAGGAGTTTTCAGCATATGATCGGGATTTGATTTTTCCGGCTGAACGGCTCCCCATCCGGCTAGAGCAAATGCAACCCCAGCAGAATGGGCGCATTTTTCATCATGCAGCGTATCTCCTATATATACTGCTCTTTCAGCGGTTTCCCCGCTTTTTTGTAAATACGCCAGCAATGGACCGGGTGTCGGTTTATGTTTATCGGTATCATTCGCACAGGCAATATAATCGGCAAAAAGATGAAGCTTAAAACGTTCTACTTCGTCTGTGAATTCCTGTTTCGTTTCAGAAGTGACAATTCCAATACGGTACTTTTCTTTTTTCAGCTGTTTTAATGTATCGTAAATGCCGGGAAAACTTTCACAAGCTTCCGATGAGATTCCATTTAATGAAGCCATTCTTCACGGACTTTTCGTTTTTCACTCACTCAAAGGGCCTCTAATGCGTCATGTCCAGGAATCCCCAGAACAGGTTTCAGCTCGTCAAGAGTATAGTCAGCTCCAATTGCTTTTTAAGTGCTTGTTGAAGAGATTTAAAAATTGCTTTTTCCGTGTCTAAAAGCGTACCGTCTACATCAAAAATGAAAGATTGAAACATAATAACTTCCCTTCTACTAAAACGACTGTTCTTTATTATCTTCCCATAAAAAGTAAGAGCTAACCAACAGAGGTTAAGATAATTTTCATTTATGAAAGAAAAATGAAATAAAGAATATAGGTGAGAAAATAACATGAATGAAAGAGAATATGACTAATGACTTACGCTTACATACTAGTTGGTGCTATGGAAAATGTATGGTAAACTCCGTTTGTTCACAACGCCGGCTTTTGTAAAGGGCAAAAGCCAACATGCATTAATTAAAGGTGCGGATAAAAGAAACAGAACGGAGCGAATTCCCGCACAAAAAAAGTAGAAATAAGGGGAAAAGAAAAAGTGAATGCAGCAAAATAAAAAAATGAATGGTTTGGAAATGTCCGCGGAGACGTGCATGCGGGTATGGTTGTTGCTTTGGCATTAATTCCTGAAGCGATTGCCTTTTCCATTATTGCCGGATTAGATCCTATGGTTGGTTTGTATGCCTCGTTTTGTAATGCTGTCGTGAATGCATTTGTCGGAGGCCGTACTGGGATGATTTCGGGAGCAACAGGGGCAATGGCTTTATTGATGGTGACCCTGGTTGCAAATCACGGGCTTGAATACTTGTTAGCGGCAACTATTTTAACTGGTATTATTCAAATCGTTTTTGGGTTTAGTAATTTTATTCCAAGGTCAGTGATCGTTGGTTTTGTAAATGCTCTTGCGATCCTCATTTCATGTCTAAACTCGAACATTTTGAGGGCGAAGGCTGGATAATGTATAGTTTAGTCGGTATAACCCTGTTTATTATTTATGTGTTTCCTAAGCTGACAAAAGCTGTACCATCTACACTGGTAGCTATCATTATCGTAAGTACATTAGCTATTTTCATTGGTGCAGATGTACGCACAGTAGATTATAGGGAGCACTTCCTGATACACTTCCAGTTTTCTGCTGCCGGAAATTCCATTAACCTTTGAAACACTGATGATCGTATTTCCTTATGCTTTGGCGTTATCTGTTGTCGGTTTGCTTGAGTTTTTATTAACAGCAACTATTGTGGATGACAAGACAGACACGGAAAGTAATAAAGATAAAGAATGCCGCGGTCAAGCTGCCATTGGTATCTGTACTACTAAATTACCTAAAACAAGAATCAGAAACATTAAAAACACTCCGGCTACCAATGACGATAACCGGCCATTGCCGCCTGATTTCGCGTTAATAACGGATTGTCCAATTATCGCGCAGCCGGCCATACCGTCAAAGAAGCCTGTAACTACATTGGCGTACCCAGCTAATGAACAAATTAGAAGGTCTCTCATCAGGCCATTAAAGAGTATAAAAGTGCGCCAACCAGGCGCACTTTTTCCTTAATAAAAAAGACGATATAATAAGTTTAAGTTCTTAAGAGACCTAGAAGGGGAGAGAGGAATATGTATCAAAAAGTATTGCTTGCGGCAGATGGTTCAGAGCATTCGCTTCGTTCGGCAGATCATGCTATTGCTTTAGTAAAAGGAGAAAAAGAAGCCCACATTGATGTCATATATGTGGTCGATGGAGATAAATCTAAGTCTGATGTCCTTCACTATGGAAATACAGAGCTCATTCAATCGAAACGAAAAGAAAAGCTGGAACCGATAGAGCAAAAGCTTAAAGAAAATAACGTTCCACACGACATTCATTTAAAACATGGAGAACCGGGTCCAGCGATTGTGAAATTTGCGAATGACGGAGATTATGACTGCGTTGTTTTAGGAAGCCGCGGTTTAAATCAGCTGCAAACGATGGTTCTTGGTAGTGTCAGTCATAAGGTAGCAAAACGTGTCCAGTGTCCAGTTATGATCATTAAATAAAAGCTGCTCTGCATATAATAAGAGGGTGTCCTTTTTAGGGCACCCTCTTTTTTCCATTTATTCTTTTATTGGTTCATTATTTACGCGTTCATGAGGCATTAGTAACCGTTTCGGGGGGCATTTTTTCTTCGTGAATTCTGAAACGATAAAGATGGTAAGAAACGCAGCGACCATGGCCAGCGTACGGAATGGAAAGAGCACCAAACCGTCTTCTACCATTGGATATGGGAGAAAATAAGGAAGGTTTATCGCTGGTTCCCCGCCTCCGAGACGAAGGAAGGCCGCCATAGCAAACCCGGCAAGAGAACCATAAAAGTTAGCGTTTTTGTAAAACAGAGCCATTGTTAATTGAGGAAACAGCACACAATAAACAAGATCTGACGCCAGATACCATAGAGTATATACACTTCCTACATTCAAAGCAATAATCATGGCTGCTACTCCAATGAGGATAATAGTACGTTTAATAACTTTTTTAAGTTCATTCTGGCTTGCTTTTGGTTTGATTAAAGGACGATATATATTCCAGGAAGCCATAGAAGAAGCGGACAGGATGGAAGAGTCCATCGATGACATAACTGCCGCAGCCAATGCGCCTAAACCGAGAGCCGCTATAATTTCAGGCGTCAAAAAGCGCAGCACCTGCGGAAGTACCATCGCAGCTGTTTCTGGTGCTTCTGTTCCAAAAGCTGCCCAGTCCGCATTATGACCAATAATACCGATTAACACAGCAGGAAACGCTGCAATTAAACAAATAATACCAGCCAAAATAGATAGCCACATTGCCGTGTTTTCATTTTTAGCAGATAGAACCCGTTGAAAGTAAACCTGCCAGGCAATACCGCCAAATATAAGAAGCAGTGCATAATCCCACCAGTTCCAGAACCAATTTCCCCAATCGGGATGGTTCCAGCCGTCAAGTGGAGGAAAGAGATTGGCATACGTGTCAAAGTCAGCTTGGTAATTCGCCCAGTTCACACTTAAACTTCCGACATTTCCAAAGGCAAATGGAAGTACTAAAAATAAACCTATTAAAAGAATAGCCATTTGAAAAACATCTGTGTATGCAACGGCCCACATACCGCCAAATACGGTATAAGCGATCGCAATAATAGCTGAAATAATAATAGAGGTAGTGAAATCTAATCCTAAAATGGTACCAAAAGTCGTACCGAGTGCTGTCAATATCGCACCGCTCCAAAATAATTCACCGAGAAGAGCAGGAATATAAAGGATGCCAGCCATCTTGCTGCCAAAACGCTGTTCAAGCGGATCGATAATTGTCATAAATTCATAACGGCGCATTTTTCGAGCATAAAAAATACCACCTATAATTAAACTGAGAGCATAACCCCATGGAGCCTGAGCCCATACAATGCCGTCAGAGTAGGTGAATTCGGCTGTTCCATTAATATAACCGCCGCCAACCCAAGTTGCAGCCATGGTAAACATGGCAACTCCAAGAGGTATCCTCCGTTTGGCTACCATCATATCGCATAGTGATTCTGATTTTTTCGCGGCAAAAAAGGCACCTACATAATAAATAAGGGCGTAAAAGAACAACATAGAAATAAAGCCGCCCCAGACAATATCGCTGTCTGTTATGCCAACGTAGATGACAACTCCTAATATTAATAATGCAAACACAACGGTTTTTAACCATTTAGTACTTTTTTCTGTCACGAGCATCACTCCTACAGTCATATATTTCCTGAATTTTACCAATATTATGAAATTTATATCGTGCACATGTATCCTCAATTCTACATAAAGATTGCCGCTGCATCTTTGTTGATTTGGATACATGTTATTTTTCTATTTAAAATCTTTGTTGCTATTTTTTTCTTCCTCATCTACTGGAATTAAGTCAAATATTTCACCTGACTCTATCGTTTCAGTTAATTTTTCAAGCCAATTATAGTAAGCTTTCGATTTTTCAAGTGTTTGGTATGTCTCTTCTGCCTCTTCTTTTATTTCGTCTGAGATATTGTTGTCTACTAAGAGTTGAGAAAGCTGTGCTTGTGCTTCTCTAATGGAATTAAGATTTAATTTTACTTCTCGTTCCCATTTTTGAGTGAAAAAATTAGTGAAAAAACGAAAAAAGTCTTTTTCCGCTACATACGTTTGTTTTCTTTTTCCTCTTCGAAATGTTTTTTTTACAACATTAAATTCTTGAAGCTTTTTAACACCGGTACTCATACTTGGTTTACTCATCCCCAATTTTTCCCGCATTTCATCTAATGTCATATCGCCTTCGAGATACATGGTTCCATAAAGCGTTCCGACACTTCTTGTTACTCCGTACAGGTCCATGGTTTCGGCGATAGAGTCCACAACGAGATCTTTCGCATTATTAATGGACTTTTGTGCGTCTTTATTATAGGAATCTGACATTCAAATCCTCCTTTTATTTAAAAAATTAAATTCATTAAGTTTTTTCTTTACAATTGTCTATCATAACGTAATAAAAAATCTTGTCAAAGAAAAAATTTCTTTTAAATTTATTATTTCCCCAATACGACAGGGTTAGAGCTTATTTTAAAAAATTAAATTTATATTTTTCTTTGACAATACAAAATCCAGTTGTTAGATTAAAGTTATTCGAAACGTTAAATTTTTTTTTAACAAATTAAACAAAATTAATCATATGAGGAGGGGTACATTTGACTCTTAAAAGGATGTACATTGACGGAGCCTGGACGGAGGCCAAGTCAAAAGCTGTAAGAACCATTATTAATCCTTATAATCAAGAAAAAGTGGCGGAAGCTGCCGAAGGAAGTCGTGAAGATGCTAAAGCAGCTATTCAAGCAGCTCGTACTGCTTTTGATGAAGGCAGCTGGCCGGAAACTCTAGCTAATGAAAGAGGAGAGCTGGTTCAAAAAATTGCAGATTTCATCCGCCGAGATAAAGAAGAGCTTGCAGAACTAGAAACATTAGATACGGGCAAGACAATGGAAGAAAGCCGGGCTGATATGGATGATATTGCGAATGTATTCCAATATTTTGCCGGGCTTGCTGACAAAAACGGCGGGGAAGTGATTGCTTCGCCCATACCGGATTCAGAAAGTAAAGTAGTTCGTGAACCAGTTGGTGTTTGTGGACAAATTACGCCTTGGAATTATCCATTGCTTCAAGCAGCTTGGAAAATCGCTCCTGCTTTAGCTGCTGGAAATACAATTGTTGTAAAACCAAGTGAAATCACGCCTCTTACAACAGTAAAAGTTTTTGAACTTATGGAAGAAGCGGGACTTCCCAAAGGTGTGGCAAACCTGGTACTCGGAAAAGGAGCAGACGCTGGGGCAGAGCTCTCCAAAAATGTAAATGTGGATCTGGTTTCCTTTACGGGAGGAATCGAAACAGGAAAGAAGATCATGCAGGCTGCAAGTATTAATATGAAAAAAATTGCACTAGAGCTTGGCGGGAAAAACCCTAACATCGTGTTTGCAGATGCTGACTTTGAAACAGCTGTAGACCAAGCAATGAACGCAATCTTCTTCCATGCAGGTCAAGTATGTTCTGCCGGTGCGCGCTTAATTATAGAAGAAAGCATTCATGATGAATTTGTAGAAGAACTTGTCAAGCGTACTAAGAATATTAAACTTGGAAATGGCTTCGATGAGAGCATTCATTCTGGACCGCTAATTTCTGCAGAACATCGGGAGAAAGTAGAGAAATATGTAGAAGTTGGACAGCAGGAAGGAGCTAAACTCGAAATCGGCGGTAAACGCCCGGATGATCCTGAACTGCAAGACGGTTTCTTCTATCTTCCGACAATATTCACTAACTGCAAGTCAGACATGAGAATCGTTCAGGAAGAAATCTTCGGTCCTGTTTTAACGATTGAAACCTTTAACAGTAAAGAAGTAGCAGTTGAAATTGCTAATGATTCTATTTATGGACTTGCTGGAGCCGTATTTACGACCGATATTGATAAAGCCGAAGAAGTTGCTTCTAAACTCCGCATGGGCACAGTATGGATTAATGATTTTCACCCATATTTTGCACAAGCGCCATGGGGAGGATATAAGCAGTCAGGAATAGGCAGAGAATTGGGGCATATCGGTTTAGAAGAATATACAGAAGTAAAACATGTATTCCGCAACAAAAAACCAGAACCTATTCACTGGTTTAAATAAATAATCACTTGCATATAGTCACAATCATACAAATCACAAATTAACATTTATAAATAGGAGGATGTCATTATGAGTCTTAATATGAAAGTAGAACACATGTTAAATTATCATACATTTGAAATTCCAACAGCTATCAAGCATGGAATTGGTTCGATCAAATACATTGGAGAAGAAGTGAAGTCACTGGGAGCAAACAAAGTACTTCTTGTTACAGACCCAGGAATTTACAAGGCAGGAGTTATAAACCCAGTTGTTGAAAATCTTGAAAAAGCTGGTGTTGAAGTAGTTGTCTTTAATAAAGTAGAGCCCAACCCTCCAGTGCGTTTGATTGGGGAAGGTTCTAAAGTATATAAAGAAGAAGGTTGTAATGGTCTTGTTGCTGTCGGCGGCGGAAGCTCTATGGATACCGCAAAAGCTATTGGTGTAGAAGCAACACACGAAGGCACTGTCCTTGATTATGAAGCAGCTGAAGGCAAAAAGCCGCTTGAAAACCGTATTCCACCGCTTACTACTATTCCTACTACTGCAGGTACTGGTTCTGAAGTAACGCAGTGGGCGGTTATTACAGATGAAGAGCGTGAATTTAAATTTAACACAGGCGGACCGCTAATTGCAGCTCATCTTACGATTATTGATCCTGAGCTTCATGTATCCATGCCGCCACATGTAACAGCAATGACAGGTATTGATGCGATTGCTCACGCTGTAGAATGCTATACAATGAAGTTTGCACAGCCTGTTACGGATGCGGTAGCTCTGATGGCTATGGAATATGCTGCAAAATATATCCGTCGCGCATATGCTGATGGCACAGACCTTGAAGCACGCTACGGAATGGCTCAAGTAGCTATGCTTGCCGGTCTTTCTTACGGAAGTGAATCCGCAGGTGCTGCACACGCAATGAGCCAAACATTAGGTGGAATCATTCCAGTAGCCCATGGTCAGTGCGTAGCTGCTATGATAGGGCCTGTAATGGAATATAATTGGAAAGGTGCACCAGATCGTTTTGCACGCATTGCACAGGCGTTTGGTATCGACACTTTCCACATGACTACTGAAGAAGCTGCGAAAGCTGCAGTAAACTGGATGTATGATCTGGTTGAAGACCTTGACATTCCTAATTTAGAAGAGCAAGGAGTAAGCAGTGACATGGTAGAGCGTCTTGCAAAAGAAGCTCAAAATGATCCGCAAACAGTAGGAAATCCTCGTGATATGACTGTGAAAGATTATGAGTGGATCTACAAGCGCTGCTTTAACCTTATTCCAAAAACTGTTTAATGAAAGGCTAATGGGGCTGGGACATAACTAGTCCGAAATAGTAAAAAAAGATTCCGATTATCGTTTTTTTATAATCGGAATCTTTTTTGGTTATTATTCAGGGGTCCATGATGTATGGAGGCGGTATACTTTCTCAAGTTCACCGCCATAAATGCAAACCCTAACTCATTTTCTACTTTTTCCTTGCCTCTCACCGACATTCGAGTGAAACGCAAATTAGCCTTCAAAAATCCGAAGACTGGCTCGACATCTATCTTACGCTTACCATAGATTTCACCCGTTTTCGTTTCCGAAAGCTTTTCTCTCATATATGCTTTTTGGCTTTTTGGTTTTCCCATTTTTCATTGTAATAAACTTTTCGATTCTTTCCTTCCTTTGCCTTCGTACATTGGGCTCGTAATGGACAACCGGAACAGTCTTCACATTCATAGACCTTAAATGTTCGTTGAAATCCTGCTTTATCCGTTCGGTTTGACATATAGCGAAAGCAGTGTTTTCCCATTTGGACAGGTCAATGAATCGTCTTCTTGATCATAGTTGGCCACGTTAAAAGGATCTTTCTTATATTTCTTTTTCTTCTCTTTACGATACAAGTTGTACGTGATGAGTGGCGTACGTTTTCGATGGTTTAGAATATCTTCATAATTCTGTTCACTGCCATAACCGGCGTCAGCGACAATGTACGTTGGCAACTGAAAAAAGCCTTTCTCAATCTTATTTAGAAATGGGATGAACGTTCGTGGAACCGGCTTTGAGTTGACCATTTCTCATATAGTCATCTTTCATTCGCATAAAAGTGGCATCATGATCCGTTTTAGAATAACTATTGCGATCCCCAAATATAGCCATGTCTTTTTGGTATTTTTGTTTACGCACTGCCAAACAAACGTAAACTTATTGGCATTCGCTTCAATGTTGGTACCATCAATAAAAATCGCTTCTTCCTCAATCAATTTTTCCTGTACAAGCTGACAACGAAATTGGACAAAGCACTGACGCAGGAGCTCTTTAACCTGTGGATGGACACGAAAACGATTAATCGTACGGTAACTTGGTTCATACCCTTGAGCTAACCACATCATACGTACACTATCTTTCAATAATCCTTCAATCTTTCTACCAGAGAAAACGGATTGCGTATAAGCGCATAAAATTACCTTCATCATCATTCGCGGATGATAAGCCGGACAGCCTGTTTTACGCAAAAATCCAGTGAATGCTTCATCCGGAATACTCTCTACGACATCGTTGACGGCATAGCCTATATCATTTTCTTGAAGTTTTATTTCTAAATCTAACGGCAAAATGACTTGATTCAATGTTTAAACATAAGGATACCTCCGATACTGTTTTTGTGTGGTTGCTTTAACTTTATCAGAAGGTATCCTTTTTGCGTACTTCATTTTAGAATTTTATTAAAAAAAAGAGTGGTACTCACCAACGTATTGGCGAGTACCACTCTTTTTAATTACTGGGTTTTGTCCCGGTCCCATTTTTATTCTAAAAGAGAACTAGGGAGATCGTGTTTCCTGCCCACCGCGTAGAAGGAAATCAATCAGACTCCCTGCAATCATCCCAAAAAAGATATCTGTGATATCCAAGATCTCTCCAGCAATTCCATATAATAAACCGATGCCGCCAAAAATAATAGTATAACGGACTCTCATTAAAGTATTGAAATAAGGAAAGGATGCTTGCAAACTTTCTAAAAAAAATGGAGAAAAATAGACGGCTACAATTATAATAACAACGATAATAAATAAGACTTCCATAATTCATGCCCCCCACAAAATGTAAATGACGTGTCACATACCTTACTTTCTCTTTTTCCGTTCTATCCCTTTCTTAAACAGTATAAAAATAAAAAAACGCCCAAAGCATTAATGAGCTTTGGGCTATTATATGACAATTGAATATATATTATCCTTTATTTTCGGCGGCTATCGGTTTGTTGTTTATTTTAAAGAAAAGAGCAATAATTACAGTTATGAGAACGGCTGCGGCCAGGCCTGCAAGAGTACTTCCGGTTGCTCCGAGGATAAGATAACCAGCAAATGCTCCAACTGCAGAGAATACAGCGTAAGGAAGCTGAGTAATAACGTGATCGATATGATGACTTCCGGCCCCTGTAGAGGACAAAATAGTCGTGTCAGAAATAGGGGAGCAGTGATCACCCAAAATGGAACCTGCTAATACTGCTGCAAGCATTGGCAGAATTAAAGAAATATCCAAAGCCGCTGCTATTTCACCAGCAATAGGAAGTAAAATGGAAAATGTACCCCACGATGTGCCGGTAGAAAATGCCATAAATCCTGCTAGTAAAAACAGAAGGGCAGGAAGCAGGAATAAGGGAATAGTTCCATCGATGAAGTCCGCTAAATATTGGCCAGTGCCTAATTCATCAATAATACTTACAATAATCCAAGCGAGAATTAAAATATATATCGCAGGGAGCATCGATTGAATCCCAGCAAAAATAGTTTTCATAAAGCTATTAGCAGCGGGACGCTTTGTGAAAGTGAGCAGCACAGTGACACCAAGGCCAATTAACCCACCGTAAACGAGAGAGCTTGCTACGTCGGTTTCTGCAAAGACCGATAAAGCTGTCACTTTATCAGCTGTTTGAGCGCCTGTTACAATCATAAAGACAATAGTACTGACAATAAGTACTAGTATGGGTATGATTAAATCACGTACTTTTCCTTTGTGTTCATCGAGCTGTTGGGATTGTTCACCAGGGACACCCGAACGATCTGGGTCAAGTACTTGACTATGCAGGATCGCACGTTTTTCATGAGTACGCATCGGCCCAAAATCTAGTTTCCAAACAATAACGAGAAAGACGAATAATAGGGCAGTCATAGCATAAAAGTTCATAGGTACCATATAAAGGAAAGCTTGAAGGCCACCATATTGTGTCTGTCCGTGACTTCTGAGAATATCGGCAATGATTGTAATAATATAGGCTCCCCAGCTGGACAGCGGAGCAATGACACAAACTGGAGCGGCAACAGAATCGACGATATAAGCAAGCTTGGCTCGTGAGATTTGATGCCTGTCTGTTAGCGGTCGGCTTACCTGACCGACTGTTAAACTGTTAAAATAATCATCAATAAAAACAAGGATACCAAATAGCAAGGTTACAAGCTGAGCTCCAATCCTCGTTTTCACACGTTTTAATGCCCACTCTCCAAAAGCTCGGCTTCCACCTGAAAAACTTATTAGAGCTGCCATTACGCCGAGAATCAATAAAAAGAAAATAATGTATAATTCCCAGTCATTAATAGCTCCTTCTACTACAAAAATGCCGGCAAATATTTCCAAAATAAGGGCAGCTCCTTCGGTGACGGACCAATCGCTGAGAATTAGCGCACCGATAATAATCCCAACGCCTAGAGAAGGAAGAACCTTTCTTGTCGCAATAATCATTAATAAAGCGATAATGGGAGGAAGCAGCGACAGAATCGACGGCTCATTCATAATAGCTAATCTCCTTTCTATTTCATTATTTATTCTAAAGCTTATGCAAAAAACCTGCCTGGATTCCATCGCCAGGCAGGTTATAACGGTATCCCGTTTCATAGTAGTCCTCCACGACGAATGCATCGTGACAGTCTTGCACTTGTTTAATGCAAGCCCAGCCGGTAAGATATGACGACCTTTTCCGGCTTCGGCAAATGAACCTTTCCATCTCTGATCGTCGAAGTCATCTCCCAGATCGTACTCATTTCATTCGCGCCTCTACCTCATCAAGCGGGATGAGGTTATATTTACTTTTTGATAATAGCAGCTAAGCTTTTCTAATAACCACGGGAAATTATATCAGCAGTAAGCACAGAAGGCAACTTGTTTTTTAATGCCATTTATTAGGTTCGTGCAGAGGACTTTAATATAAATTTTTCAATAGCCTGGGCAACTCCGTCATTATCATGGTGGGTCGTTTCATGGGTTGCTACTCTTTTTACATCTACTTCGGCATTACCCATAGCAATACTTGTCGCCGCAGCATTAAATAGCGGGAGGTCATTATAATTATCCCCTATTGCAAAAGTTGAACCTATATTTAAACCTGCGTGCTCTACGATGTGCAGAAGTCCTTTGCCTTTTTGGGTATCAGGATGCATAATTTCCAGATTATCACGGCCTGAAGAGGTGATAAGTATATTATGTTTATCTCCCCAGGCCTTCCGGCAAGTCTCAAGTTTCTGTTCAAGCATAGAGACAATTAGAAATTTGTAAACGGTAAGATCCTGCTTAACAATCATAATTGGAGAGCTTAGCTCTTTCATATTTGCTTGTCTGTGGTGTCCGTCTGCCCTGCGGCGGATTGCTTCTTTCATTTCTTCTCCGCCTTCTTTATCCTGTGTATATATTTCCAAGTCATTCATAAAAAACTCTCGAGATCGTGAAGGGGAGAATAATCCTTTATCGGTATAAATGTGAAAGTAATATTCGTTTTCATTCAGCCATTCTATCAAATTGGCCGATTCCTCCTGTCCCATATAGGATTCTTGAATAGCTTCTCCTTCCCAAAATACTCTGGCTCCATTTAAAGAAACGACTCCATCTGGCGTTATATTGACGTCTCCTAGTAAACGATTTACGTCCGGCAGCCCCCGTCCAGTTGCAATGATAACTTTATGTCCTTGTGCTTGAAGTGCTCGGAGTGCTTGTGCATTTTTTTCTGATATAAACCCTTCTGAGTTTAAAAGGGTCCCGTCCATGTCGATTGCTACTACATTCATGGTTGTCACCTCAGTTTAAGTCTGTATTAAATTAAGTTCTTTTGCTAGTACCTCAGCTTTTAAGAAAGAGTTTTTTCTACCAAAAACGAGAATATTATGTACTTTTTTTCTCATTTACATTAGGGTAACACGAATTGAACTAGAAGAGGTAGTTTACTTTTCTTTTGTATGGACGTTATTTCTCTTCTTATATAATAACGTTAGGTGAAAAAGGAAAATGTTTGCTCGTATATCCTGAACAAGAGGGTTCAGGGTTTTTACAGGAGCAGATACTACCCCTGCTACGAGTCTCTTTTGAATATGGAAGTAATTTGGAAATGATTTGTGGCTGTTTTACTTGTGACTGGTAAGTTGAAGGTGCAATAGTGGAAATTTATCGCATTAATTGGTGATATAAGAAGAATTCTTCTGAAAATGCAGAAACCGAATGGCAGATTTTTTTAAGAAAACGAAGACATGACTATTGATAATATTATGGAAGCTATTAAGAAACGGTTAGAATAAAGAAGAAAGGAAGATGCGAAATCGCTAAAGAAGAATGTATTCCATTTGGATGGCATTACATTTAACAATGCATTACTTAGTATTTTGGTATATTTGGAAGATTTTTAGAAGGAGTCCTGAAAGTCCATAAAAAAACACTGCAGCCATTAGGCCGCAGTTCAATATCTTATTTCATATAAGAATTTTCATAAAAAGTCAATTTTGGATATTTGTCTTTTGTCATATTCATTTGAAATTCGTTATCGAACAAAGCGACAATTCTTCCATCTCTGTCTAACGCCAAGTTTTTCTGGCGCTTTTTAAAAGTTTCTAATTCCTCTGGCTCTCCATTTACCCATCGTGCAATGGAAAAAGGAAGCTTTTCTAGACGAATATCCGCATTATATTCATTTTTTAAACGATATTCCATAACTTCAAATTGTAAAACCCCTACAACGCCAATAATCTGCTGTTCTGGGTATTTGTTGTATGTTTGAAATAATTGCACAGCACCTTCTTCAGTCAGTTGCTGTAAGCCTTTTTCAAACGATTTGTGTTTCATGGCATCTTTCACCGATATAGCTGCAAAATGTTCTGGAGAGAAGTGGGGCATTTCATCGAATTGAAAATCGCTGCCATCAGCAAGTGTATCTCCGATTCGAAAGGTCCCCGGGTCGTACAAGCCAATAATATCTCCAGCATAGGCTTCTTTTACAATATTACGATCCTGGGCTAAAAATTGAGTAGGCTGTGCCAAACGCATTGTTTTGTTAAGACGGACATGGTTTACTTGCATACCTTGTGTGTATTTCCCGGAAGTGATACGTAAAAAAGCTATACGATCACGATGTTTCGGGTTCATGTTTGCTTGAATTTTAAACACAAAACCAGAAAACGTTTTTTGTACCGGTTCAATAAAACCTTGGTCACTGTCTCGGCCTACAGGTGTTGGGGCCAAATTTAAAAAGTGTTCTAAAAAATTCTGGACCCCGAAATTAGAGATCGCACTTCCAAAAAACACAGGAGTTAATTCGCCGTTTTTAATTTTAGGTTCATCGTAGGGATCACCAGCTACGTCCAAGAGCTCCATTTCTTCTCTAAATTGGGAAAGTAAAGACGGATCAATTATTTCATCAAGCATTGGATCATCCGGACCAATCGTTTGCTTAATCTCAACATGAGATGGGTTATCTGCGTTATATAATTCTACTTTTTTTGAGTGACGGTCATAAATACCATAAAAGTCCATTCCCATCCCGATTGGCCAATTCATAGGGTAGGAACGGATCCCAAGTAAGTTTTCCATTTCTTCCATTAATTCAAATGGATCTCTTCCTTGCCGGTCTAATTTATTAATAAATGTAAATATAGGAATACCCCGCATGCTGCAAACCTTAAATAGTTTTTTTGTCTGAGCCTCTACCCCTTTTGCTGCATCAATAAGCATCGTAGCAGAGTCAGCAGCTGTTAGAGTACGATAGGTGTCTTCACTAAAATCCTCGTGCCCAGGAGTGTCTAGTATATTGATTTGATGATCTTTATAATGGAACTCCATTACAGAGCTGGTAACTGAAATACCGCGCTGTTTTTCAATTTCCATCCAGTCACTCGTGGCGTGCTTCGTGTTTTTCTTACCCTTTACTGTTCCAGCCTCGTGTATGGCCCCTCCAAAATAAAGAAGCTTTTCAGTTAAAGTGGTTTTCCCGGCGTCAGGGTGAGATATAATGGCAAACGTTTTTCGAGATTGTATTTCTTCCTCAAGCTTACTCATCTATAGATTCCTTTCTCTTACATAATCAATCACTTTCAACCCTTTCATCATAAACGATTCACCGCTTATACACAAATAAATCTGTCAGCTGGAGCCGACAGATTTAAATGGGTTTTTATGCATACGCTGAATGCTGCAGAAGAGCTTGTTCTAATGTTAAAAACTTAGCAACATGTTTAAAGGATATTCCTAGTTGAACAATCGTTTGGGAAAGTTCCGGTCTCATACCGGAAATGCTTGCATCGATTCCTAACAGCTGCAGCGCATCAATTAGTTGATTTAAGTGCTGAGCAAACCATGTGTTAATTGTATTAATGCCAGATAAATCAATAATAATATAAGATAACTCTAATTCAGTGGCTCTCTCTAACGTTCTCTTTTGTAAGAACTCCGAACGATCATCATCCATGTCCCCAATAAGCGGCAGAACGGCTGTACCTTGTTTTATTGGCACAACTGGAACAGAAATTTCTTGCATTTGTGACTTTGCATGTTCTAACTCAACAATATGCTGATGTAAAAAAGTATGGCTGAATGCATAAGTTGCTTGATCAAGCAGTGTTTCAAATTTACTGTAAATAAAAAAAGAGTTATGAAGAGGAAGCTCATCTTCTAGACAATGTTGTTCAATTACTTCGGTTAGTATTTCTCTATAAAAAGGGAGTATAAGTAAAGCAGTCGAGAGATTAACATTGTTTTTAATACAATAGTCTGCTACTTTTTCTCCCCATGATTTGATTTCAGCTTTTAAACTTTCAGATTCCGCCAGGGAGTTTATTACTCCTTCACCAATAGTTGCGAAAAGTTCTTCTCTTAAGCTGATAACATAATCGTTATTCTTTGCAAACCGTAAGCGAGAATCGTTATTTTGAAGTTGATCCATTCTCTCACTCAATATCGCTTTGTTTTTTAAAAGATACTCTCCGATATTTAGAATTGTTTGTGGTTTGCGGTGGTCCATTAATATTCAACCCCTCATTCTTTTAAATGGTATGTAAGAGATAGAGATGGAAATCTAAAAAATAATACCCTATTTTGATATTTATAAAACATTTTATACCTCTTTTCTTTTAAAAAAATTTATTACAATATGTGAAGGTTATAAAAAATTCTATAAATTGGAAAAATTAGCTTTTGAATAGAAATTCTTGTGGTAAAGTTACACTAAAGCAAGAGATGGACACAAAATGTTCATGCTCTTCCACTTAAAAAGGAGGAATTTTAAATGAGTAAAAAATTGCTTTATTCTTTGTTGACTGGAGTATTAGCTACGAGTGTGCTAGCAGCTTGCGGTGATGTGGAAGAGGATCCCGCTATGGAAGAAGACGGCGGCATGGAAGAAGATGCTGGTATCGGCGAAGGTTAATATTAATGATTTTAAAAGCGCTTCCTGTATTCAGAGAGGGAGCGCTTTTTTGTTGTTTTGGTGATTTATAATATTGCGCATGGATTCCGTTTTTATTACGTTTTTATTACAATAACAGAGAAAAAAGTTGGTGTTTGACTAAGGTTAGAAAGGTTTTAGACAGAATGCTATTCAAATATTCATATTTTACGTTCCAGCATCTAACAATAAACTAGCAATATACAGGTCCAAAGTATGAAAGAAAAGTTTATCAGGTAATTCCAACATATTCCCTGCCCCTTTCGCAGATTCATAGATATGTCATAATGAATAGCGGAGGTGTTGAATATGAAAAAAATCATTCTATCACTTGCCGTACTTATTGCATTTCCAGCGGCAGTGTACGGTCAAGAAAGTCAACCCGTGGAGTCAGGAGACGCTTTCGCAAAAATAGCTGAAAAGTGTAACTTGACTGAGAACGAATTATTTAATGCTATTCCGGAATTAGAAGAATCAGATATTTTTAATATAATTGAAGAATTTGAAGTTCCGGGAGAGGTAACAGAACAACCGGATGCTGGTGAAGCGGCATCGGAAGAAGAAGCTCCAGCTTCTGAAGAGGAAGCAGGACAAGAAGAGGCTCCGGCTGCTGAAGAGCAAGCAGGAGAGGAAGAAGCTCCGGCTGCTGAAGAAGAGGCAGTACAGGAAGAAGCTCCAGCTGCTGAAGAGCAAGCAGCAGAGGAACAAGCTCCTGCAAATGAAGAAGCAGCAGAGCAGGAAACAGCAAATGATGAAGAAGCTGCTAGTGAAAGTGAATTCGAACAAGAAGTTATCCGTTTAACAAATGAGGAAAGAGAAAAGCAGGGTCTAGAACCGCTTGAGTCTTACAGTGAGCTTTCTGATGTGGCTAGAGACAAGTCTGAAGATATGAGAGACGCTGGATACTTTTCTCATAACAGCCCGAATTACGGCAGTCCATTTGATATGATGGACACATATGGAATTGAGTACCAAGGTGCTGGAGAAAACATTGCTGCAGGACAGCAATCTCCTGAACAGGTAGTAGAAGGATGGATGAATTCTGAAGGGCACCGTGAAAATATTCTAAACGCCGACTTCACTCACATTGGTGTAGGCCATGCGGAAGGCGGAAGCTACGGTAACTACTGGACACAAATGTTTGTTACAAAGTAAATGAGTGCACAGTTAGTTATGAGCCTAATGAGAGCAGCAAGCGAATCAAACGTTTGCTGCTCTTCTCTTTGGATTTAAAGCAGATCAATTGAAACAATGGAGGATTCGTGAGAGTATAGATTGCGGATAATAAGGACAAGGAGTGATAACACCATGACTACTATTGAATTAATGAAAGAACGTCATTCTGTTCGTAAATATGACGAATATATAATGCCGGAAGAAGATTTACATGAAATCATAGAAGCTGCAACCCAAGCACCTTCGTCCTGGAACCTTCAGCATTGGAGGTTTTTAGCTGTGCAATCGGATGAGAAAAAGCAACAACTGCTGCCGATTGCCTACAATCAGCAGCAAGTTCAAGACAGCTCGGTTACCATCGCAGTTTTAGGGGATAAGGAAGCAAATCAAGCTGCCGATGCTGTGTTTGAAGAGTCAGTGAAAAATGAAACGATGACAGAAGAAATTAAGAATCAAATTGTAGCGAACATTCATGGAGCTTACGAGCAAGTAGGATTTGCTCATAATGAAGCTTTAATTAATGCTTCATTAGCTGCTATGCAGCTAATGCTTGCTGCAAAAGAGAAAGGCTATGACTCCGTACCAATGGGCGGCTTTGATAGAGAAAAATTTAAGGAAGCATTCAATATTCCAGACCGCTACATTCCTGTAATGTTAATATCCATTGGTAAAGGAAATGGGAAAGTTCGAAAATCATTCCGCTTTCCAGTAGAGGATGTTCTTATTAATGAATCCTTTTAATATCAAAACCCTCCCGCTGTAAAATTCGGGAGGGTTTTCTATTGGAATCATAATGGCAGCACATAAAGAAATATAGCAAAGAAATGCATAATGGAACCGCCCAGCACAAATACATGCCAAACTGCGTGATGATAAGGAAAATGCCTCCATACATAAAATATAGTACCAATGGTGTAAAGCAAGCCTCCTCCTACAAGAAAGGCAACACCGCCGGTAGGTAAAACCGATGTCAATGGCTGCCAGGCAAAGATTATAATCCAACCCATCAGAATGTAGAAAAGAGTAGATAAAAACATGAACTTTTTAACAAAAAAAGCCTTGAACCCAATTCCTAAGAAAGCAATTCCCCAAACAACTCCAAATAGTGTCCAGCTTAATGCCCCTTCTAAAACGTGAAATAAAAAAGGAGTGTACGTGCCGGCAATAAATAAATAAATGGAGGCGTGATCAAAAATTTCGAACAGATCTTTCACTTTTCCTTTTTTAAAACTGTGCAGCAGGGTTGAGGAAACATAAAGCAATAACATTGTAGCACCATAAATAGATACACTAACTATGTGAAATGGAGTGGCATGAAGGCTTGCAAATATGACGAGAAGGATGATAGCTGCAATGCTTAATATGATGCCGACAGCATGAGTAGCCGCGTTTGCTATTTCTTCTCGGCGGGAAAACGTGTGTACAACAGCCATAAAATTATTCTTCCTTTCTTCAAGTGGTCAGAAAGTATATAACTTCCAAGCCCTGCTTTGGTCTTTGGTGAGTATCAGAGAAAAAATGCAAGCTTAACTCTGCACACAATAAGTGTATCAGCAGGTCTCTTTAACAGTTCTTACTTTGTATTTTGAATGGAACCAGGTTTGGTAAACCCAGATCCCGTTTACATCCATTTTTCACCCCATCCTTGAATAGATTCAATTACTGGAGCCAGATCTTTTCCCTTTTTGGTCAGGCTGTACTCAATGCGTACCGGTTTTTCAGGAAATACACTGCGTTCAACAACGTCGTTTTCCTCTAATTCTTTCATGCGTTCTGTTAAAATTCTATCGCTCATTTCTGGAATTTGTGCTTTTATATCTTTAAATCTTTTTGGTCCGCCTAATAGTACGCGAATGATGAGGCCAGTCCATTTCTTACCAAGCAGTTCTATAGCCGCTTCGTATTTGGGACACATCTTTGTATAATCCATTATCCTCACCTCTTCTATAGATTTATTCTAACACATTCTTAATGTTTATCGGAACAGGGAGAAGGGAACCATACTTTATAATACTTGACAAAAGTAAGTGAAAAAATTATTATTTATTTATAGTTACTTTAAAAAAATAAGTATACGAGGTGATATTGTGGCAAAAATTTTAATTCCGTACTATAGTGCATATGGTCATATCTTTGAAATGGCAAAAGAAGTAGCAAAAGGTGCAGAGCAAGCAGGAGCAGAAGTGAAAATAGTGAAAATCCCTGAATTTGAAGCTGCGCGCCAAGCTATGTCCGGCCAGGAGCCTTACGTTCAAGCCCAGGACGCCCAAAAAGATATTCCAGAAGCTACCCATGATGATTTGAAATGGGCAGATGGTATTATTTGGGGAGTACCGACACGTTACGGGAATATGCCTGCTCAAATGAAACAATTTCTTGATACAGCTGGTGCATTATGGATGAATGGTGAACTGGAAGGTAAAGCAACAGCTATCTTTACAAGCACAGGTTCCATTCATGGCGGACAGGAAACTACCGCTATTACTACACTGGTGCCACTCTTGCACTTTGGGCTTATTTATGTTGGTCTGCCTTATGGTGAAAATCAAGAAATGCTTACAACAGATGGTATTGGGGGATCTCCATACGCTGCTTCTACGGTTGCTGGCCCAGACGGCTCCAATCAGCCAGATGAGAGAGAATTTACAATGGCAGGACGTCTCGGAGCTCGGGTAGCAAACGTTGCTGGAAAACTCAGTTAGTAAATTAAGAAAAAACCTGCTTCAGGTATGATAGATAAATACCATGAAGCAGGTTTTGCTTTTGTGAGATAAGAAAGCATATATTTTGCGCTTGATGTCTAGCTATTTAGCAAAAACATGGTTCCCGATGACAGAAGTGGTTTCTCTCGTGGAAATCCAATGATTTGAAGCGATAGAAGGATTGTAGAAGAAAAGGGAACCACTGCCCTGTCCTTCGAAAGCAAGCGCTTCTTTAACAGCCTTTTTAGATTCTTCATCTGCAGGCTGATTAATAGATCCGTCTGAAACCGGGCTGAATGTAGGATTTCCGGTTGGAGAGACCTCATAAATAACTTCTTTAATGCTGTCTGGAAATTCATCGCTTTTTACTCTATTTAATACAACGGTAGCTACTGCTACTTTTCCTGCATAAGACTCGCCTTCAGCTTCTGCGCTTACAATTCTCTCTAGTAAATCCCTTTCTTGAGTAGAAATACTTTCTGGAATCTTAAGCTGTTCTCCTTCGTTAACATGTAGAGAATCTTTTTGATTTATTTCTTTTAACTCTAATACAGACACTCCATGTTCCATTCCAATAGACCAAAGCGTTTCACCGCTTTTTACTGTATATGCTTCGGAAGCCTCTGCTGTAGCAGTAAAAGTAAATAAAGCAGCAAGAGCAGCACCGATAAATTTAAACTTCTTAAACAATGTCAATAACCTCCTAAATGAAAATTTTCACAAAGTAAGAATACCAATAGGGAGTTAGTATTTCTGCAGGAAATAGAAACCAATAAACATAAACCACACGAGAGCCCTTATTAAATAAGGGGTTAACAGTTTTATTAAAATAAAGTAACAAATATTAAAATGATGTAATATACCCTAATACTTTGGTATTATTGAAGTATTATGTATTTTGTTCACTTATTTTCCAATATATCGTTAGATTGTTTTTGGTAAAATCATCACGAATATTGAACTATAATACAAAGGATAAATCCCAAAGTGAAGAAAGGAAGATTGAAGCTTGGGAATACACTATGACAGCTATATTGTTCAGAAGGTAAATGAATACCATTCAGCGCGGGAAAAAATAAAACAATGGCTTCAACTTCTGCAAACGGATGAACAATTTTTCTTTGAGGTTGCTGTAAATGAAGCTTTAAATAACGCTCTTTACCATGGAAATGAGGAAGAAGAGGTACATGTTAGAATACTTTTTCAAGCTGATAAAGAGAAACTAACAGTGTCTATAGAGGATAACGGAATAGGCATTACAGAAGAAGGAGAAATATTATATGAACAAAAATCTGATAATGTCTTTAAAGAAGCTGCTGACACTCTGAGGGAATCAGGACGTGGTATAGCTATTATGAAGGAATGCAGTGATCAATTAATTTTAGAGGAAGGCGGACGTTGTGTGACGCTGGTGAAAAATATTTAAAAGACAGCTGTTTACAGAGAACAGCTGTCTTTTTGATTGTTTAGGAAATTATATTTTTAAGAATTCTGGCTAACTATCTCTATTTTATTTGATCCGCGTTTAGCTTCAGCGCCCAGCCTCTCGGAGGCCCACACGAAATGGGTTAGTTCGGCGTTGTCACAGGAATTGACGAACTTAGCCGAACGTCATTTAAAACAGGGACTTCCGCTTTTGTTATTTATTCAATCGATTCATAATCAGCAGGGTTCTCAGAAGAGATTGGTTCGGTAGCATCCATATGTCCAAATAAAGAGGATTCCTCTTCTCCTTCGATCAGGATTTTGGTTTGATCATAACCAAACTGTTCCATGATTAAAGCGATTTGTTCTGTTATTGCCATTTCAGCACTAGAACCCGCATTAGCATCTAAAAACGATTCAGAGAAAGATACTTCTGCTGTTCCGTCTTTCCCTTCCACGGATTGCACTTCTACATCATCTCCTTCAAAAGGAGATGCAAGTTCCTCATGCTCCGGTCCATTTAACCAGGCTTGAAGAGCAGCGGCAGGAATCTCGTCTTCAGAATCGGCTTCTACTTCTTGCACTTCTTTATATGTTTCAAGGAGTTGTTCATCGGAAAAGTACAGCGTTACATTTTCTGTAACGGTTTCTTCTTCCACAGAATTTGCTTCCGTATTTTTTTCTTCCTCTTCTGCTGCTGTATCATTTTCTTCTTGGTTTTCTTCTGGATTTTCGTCTTCTTCTGTACTTTCTTTATTGTCCTCTGTCTCTTCTTCTGTTTCATTCGTTTCTTCTTCTTCCACATCTCCACCAGTTTCTAATTCTTCATCGGTCTCTTCTCCTTGTCCGCAAGCTGCGAGGACCCCAAGGCTTAATAAAACTGTAAGTAAAAAATTCAGTGTGCGTTTCATGATTTTCCCCTTTCTATATGTGTAAATCCATCTGCTTCATAGACGTTATGTATAAAGAAACAGTTACAAAAATTGTATAAAAAGTAGAAAAAGTTGTCAAAGGTCTTTCCTCCTCTGTCTTTCTTATTGGCTCTGCTTCACAAAAAAATAAATTTTTCTGAAAATAAAGTTGACGAGGATCGTACTCTGTTATACAATACATTTAAATAAATTAACTGTATTAATACAGAAAGGGTGCGAGGAGTTATGAAAAGAAGAGAAAGGAAAAACATGGTTGCATTTATTTCGAAAGTAAAAGGGACGGAGGAAAAGCATTTATCTACAATGACAGATGAGGATATCGAACATATCTACGAACAAACATATCTAGCTCATGAGAATACCGAATAAAGTTTTAATGAACGGTAGGAGCTGTCTCAAAATCTCTTACATGGTAAACAGCCGGTTTGAAAATAACGACCGGCTGTTTTTCTTGTTGTTTAGGAAATTATGTTTTTACAAGTTGTGGATAACTATCTCCATATTGTTTGATCCGCGTCTAGCTTCAGCCCCCAGCCTCTCGGGGTTAAATAACCTCCAGTCATGAAAGGCAAAGAGCGCCTTTAGTGACTGGAGAACATTTACCTGTCGAGGCTGATCAGGGCGATTGCGCTTTTGTTCGTTTTCTCTTTTCCGCAGGCGGTGCGATTACGCTTAATCAGAAAGTTGGCAGTGGCGATCGAAGTGCACCTTCCTTAAGCATAATCTGCCGCAACATCACTAAAAAACAAGTAACTGGGACTTCAACATCTTTTCAAGATCCTTGCTTGATTACTTTGTTTCCTCGCTTTCTCCAACTTTGGTCTTCAAGGCTCTTCCTTGGTAATTGCTTTAACTTTCAATCTCCTGCCTCGGGTTTTAAGATTCTTGCTTTGGCAAAGGAGTCACAGGAGGTACTAATCACGCGAATGCTTCGGAAAAAGAAGATGGGGCTGTCTCTTACTTTCGAGACAACCCTATTTTTATGGTGCAAGGAGAACTTCTCGGAAACATTCATATAATTTCATATATTTTTTCACAGAAGTTCTATCCAAAAATGATATAATACGGTTGTAATGTTATGGCAGGTGATAGGATGAAAAAATTATCAAATAAAGGGCTGCTTGCCTTTATAGTAGCTCTGGTTGTATTATACGGAGTATTGTACTGGGTGTATGCGTTATTTTTGTAAAGGGAGGAAAAAGCTCAACGGTTTAACCGTAAGGGCTTTTCTTTTTGCCTTACATATTTTTCGCATAATAAAATTACATCGGGTGATTTTGTAACACTTTGGAAAGAACTAACGACTAAAGTATGGGAGTGTTAATCGTGCAAGATGAATTTGAACGGTTGTATGAAACCTATCACCACTCTCTTTTTCAATATTTATTTTACATGGTAAGAGACAAAGAAGCAGCTGAAGAACTTGTTCAGGAAGTTTATATTAAAGTTTTTCACTCCTTTCAGTCGTTTGAAGGGAAAAGCAGTGAAAAAACATGGTTGTATTCTATAGCAAGGCACGTAGGCATTGATTGGATTCGAAAACAGAACAGAAAAAAGCGAAAATGGCTTGGGTTAATTGGTCCGCTTTCGAAAGAAGATATAAGGGACCCATCACCTTTGCCCGAAGAAATCGTTTCAGCTAGAGATGAAGTAAGAGAAATTTATGCTGGAATGGAGAACTGCACACCAGATCAGCGCCAAGTTTTAGTGCTGCGCTACGTTGAATCTCTTTCTATAAAAGAAACGGCAGAAATATTAGGCTGGTCTGAAAGCAAGGTGAAAACTACTCAGCATCGTGCGGTGAAAAAACTCAAAGATATACTTGAACAGAAAAAAGGGTTGACAGAAAGGAGGGCAGAACAGTGAAAAAACGTTATTCATCGGATGAGCGGTTAAAGCAAAAGCTACAGCAATTACCTCAGGTACATGACAGCAGATCAAAAGACGAGATATACCAAAATGTTATGAAACATAAGGAAAAAACACCTCGCAAGCCTCAGGCAGGAAAATGGGTTTTTCCTACTCTTTCAGCAGCAGCAGCTGTATTATTGTTGTTAGTGCTTCTTCCAAATATGTCTTCCACTCTGGAGCAATTCTCTTCGAATGAAGAAAGCGTCCCTCAAGAACAGCAGCAAGCTGGAGAAAGCAGTGCAGAAGACACGCAAGAAACGGAAGAAAACGAATCAAATAATAATGAATCCGATTCTTCAGAAGTAATAGAGCGGGAGGAAAATGACGTAAAGATATCAGAAGAGGAAGAAGAACCGGCTGAAGAAACGGAAACAAACGAAGAACCCCCTGTAGAAGTGGGGGAGAAGACTCCCGTATATGAAAATTATGTAACGGCATTAACAAAGGATGATATAGAGCAGGGCGAGAAGGCTGTGACTATTCCTCTGCAGGATTTAGAGACTTCGGTTATTGTACCTATTACCTTTTTAATTAAAGAAAGTCAGGAATCTCTGGAAGCATTCGAAGAATTGACTGAAGTATATACAGGTGAAGACGTTGGATTAGATCCATCTGCCCTCCAAGATATTGACTGGAAGTCTGGAGAAGAAGAGGAAACACCGCTTGAAGCAGAGTTTGAAGAGGAAATGCCTGAAGCAAGCAGCAGTGAAAGCGAAATGATCGTAAAAAGTCTAGAAGAAAGTATGCGTTATTTAGGTGAAAATGAAGTTGTGCTTGAGCATAATGGAGCAGAAGGTGTGGAATTAGGCAATTATGGTGTTTTAGATCATTATACAATCGAACAGGAAAACCGTGGGTATTATGTATACACTACAAATGAAGATATGTCTTTTCTCGTCAGCGGCAATGCAGCGAATATTTCCACCAAGAATGAAGATGGTGAATTATTTACTTTTTTTGAGACGTTGGAACAAATGAAGACTGCTGGAGAAAATAGCAGTGTTGAGGCATCCATCCCACAAGACATGACTATTGAAGATGTAAAGGAAGAAAACGACTTGGCCAGAGTGGTATTTTCTGGAGATAGTCATATCCCTGAAAATGAAAATGGAAGGTTAATGATTGAAGCCGTCCTTTTTGCAGCGGCAGATTTCGGTTTTGAACGTGTGTCGTTTGAAGGAGAGAATCTTGGAGAAGCAGAAGGATACAGTTTAAATGATCCTATAGATGTCCCGGTTGCTCCTAATCAAATCGAACAATAAAAAATCTTTAATGCATTGGTCTTACCTTATGTCGTAAGAAGAGTATTCTTAATGAATAATAAACTGTGTTATTGTATAATACACCAAAAGGTATGTTGGAGGGTGAATCAACTTGGATTACAATGATCAAGTTAAAAATAGATTAAAGCGGATTGAAGGACAAGTTCGCGGAGTTCTCAAAATGATGGAAGAAGGAAAAGAATGTCAGGATATCGTCAGTCAGATGTCTGCTGTAAGAAGTGCATTAGATCGTACAATTGGTGTTGTGGTTAGTGAAAACCTCGAAAAATGTGTAAGAGAGCAGATTGAACGTGGTGAAGATACAGAGGACACTATAAAAGAAGCAGTTAGCTTATTAGTGAAAAGCAGGTAAATATAAAAAGGATGCTCAAAAATGGAGTCTGCTCCGGCTGGAATACCGCTGTTAATGGGACAGGGCGGAAGCCTCACACCTAAAACAGAACTTCTCCAAGTTGTTCTATGGGGAAGTTCTATTTTTGTCGATATATTTTTCTTTATGGCCCCCTTTATTCAACAACATTCGATAGAATATTCTGATATATTAATAATGAATGCTTGTTAAGATTAACGATAATAGGGTGATGTTATGAAGCGAGTGATAAAAAGAAAAACAGATGTTGAGGAAATGATGAATTCCTTTATTTCCTTTGCAGATTATGATGAAAACGGCCAGAAATACTATTTCGTGTTTCAGGATAAGAAACGAGGAGGGCAATGGACTTTAATGAAAACAAAAAATAAATGGTCCATTCATGGAAAAGGAGAAAATTATTGCGATCCGCAAGAAATTTTTTTGACCACGGAGAAAGTTATTCGATTTGCCTGGGAAAACCGAGCAGCTATCAATAACAGAAGAAGAACGCTTTATAACCAGGAGCCTGTCAAAATGTGAAAGGGCTCCTGTTTTTTTACATTGTTAAAAAAGTCTCGAAATAATACCAACAATAACAAGAATCAGAAAGGCCCATCCAACAAAACGGAAAATCGTCCTTGGAGGAAGAAATCGTCGTCTTTTCCACCGGTTTGGGTTAAATGTGATTTCACCCTCGCCAACAGAGGCTCGTGGGTACATATAAAATGGCCGTGCATTTTTTAGAAATAATGGAGCCATGACAGCGCCTGCGATTAAGCCAAATAAGTGAGCTATAATGTTAATTCCTGGATTGATAAAAGTCATTATGACACCAATAACAAGAATAACAGTAATAATTTGGGCGTTTGCTGCATCAATTAAATCTTTGCGGTTAATGACCATATAAAGATAAACACCGAATAGACCAAAGATGGCACCGGAAGCACCAAGATGAGTGTAAAAAGGGCCTGTCAGTAAAAAAGTGGCTATATTCGCTAATATTCCCGTAGTTAAATATACAGTAATAAATTTTGGTTTTCCTAGCATTTTTTCTAAAGCCGGCCCAAATAGAATGAGAGAAAAAGAATTAAATAGGACGTGTCCCATATCCCGGTGAAGAAAAATAGGTGAGATCAGCCGCCAATATTCTCCAGCTGCAACCGATGCGTTATTCCCCACTCCTAGTTGAAACACAGCTATTCCAAATGGTATTAGTCCGTTTGTCCAATAGGATAGGTTCATCCATAAAAACAGGAGAAAATGTATAATAATCAAGCCGGTAATAATAGGATAATTTTTTCTGAAAGAATAAAAGGTTTCATTTCTAATAAACATGTTTACTCTCCTTTTCTCAACAAGCCATGCGGATTGAAGTTGTGGCGAACAGCGTGATACTTTATAATTTTACCATATGGAAAAAGAGAGAGACTAATGACAGCCTGCAGAAGAAGGGTGAAGTAAAAATTATGATTTGCGGCATTGGGTTGGACATTGTTGAATTGGAGAGAATTAAACGTCTTTTAGATAAAAACAGCCGTTTTGAAACAAGAGTTTTGACCCCTAAGGAGAGGGAGCGTTTAAATGATTATGATGGACAAAGAAAGGTAGAATTTGCAGGTGGCCGCTATGCTGCAAAAGAAGCATTTGCTAAAGCAGTAGGCACCGGAATATCCGGGAGGTTTGGATTTCAGGACATAGAAGTAGACTCTGATCATTCGGGAAAACCAGTCATCACAGCTAGAGGAAATAATATGGTTGTTCATGTTGCTATTACTCATAGTAAAGACTATGCCGCAGCCCAGGTGATTTTGGAGGAGAGGTTATGATGGCTTGTTTGCATATCTTTGAAGTTTGTCTCATAGAAATATATTGCGGTTAGGAGGGACCTGCCATGCAAGTGGTCACCGGTGATGAAATCAGGCAGGTAGATCGCTGTGCCATTGAACAAATAGGGATGAAAGAAGAGGTGTTGATGGAAAACGCCGGCAGAGCTGCTGCTCAAGAAGTGGAAAGGTTGTACAAAAATTTAGATCAAAAGAAAATAGCAGTTTTAATCGGGAAAGGCAATAATGGCGGAGATGGATTTGTAATAGCTAGAACTCTTTTAGAAAAAGGACGAGATGTAGATGTATGGCTCTTAGCAGAGGAGAATCAATGGGAAGGAGCTGCCCTATCCCATAAACGCTTGTTTGAAGCAACTGGATATGAGGGAAGCAGCTGGTCATCTGCAGAACATTTTTTGGCAAAGGATTACGACATATTCATTGATGCTATGCTGGGAACGGGTATTTCCGGGGAACTGCGTTCTCCTTATAAAGAAGCGGCCACCTGTTTAAATGAAGCAGCTGGTGAAATCATTGCAATTGATATTCCAAGCGGAATACCGGCCGGGGAAGAGGAAGTCCCAAAAAGTGCTGTGAAAGCGGATATTACCATTACGCTTCATGTCCCTAAATGCAGTGCTTTTCTCTACCCAGCCAGAGCATATTACGGTGAAATAAAAATAGTGGATATAGGACTGCCAAATGCCGCATGGAAATCAGTTGAGGTGTCGAAACGAATATGGACAGAATCGGATGTTCGTATAACTTTGCCAAAACGGAAATCTTCTGCTCATAAAGGCGATCATGGAAAAGGGCTTCTTGTTGGAGGATCATTATCTATGCCAGGAGCTCTCAGCATGACAGCATCTGCTTGTATATACAGCGGGGCTGGACTGTTAACGACTGCTCTTCCATCTAGTATTCTTTCTACAATTTCAAGTAATGTACCAGAAACGATGTTTTTGCCTCTTCCGGAAAAAGACGGGGGGATCGCAGGGGAACTTATTGGAACAGATTTTACATTTGAAACTTATGATGCGGTAGCAGCTGGTCCGGGGCTGGGTAGAGAAAAAGGTATAAAAAACCTCGTGCGAAAATTGATCTTGGATGTGAAAGCACCACTTTTGTTAGATGCAGATGCCCTTTATTATTTGCCGGAATTAGCGCAGGAGATAAAACAGCGCAAGGAACCAATTATTTTAACCCCTCATCCAGGAGAAATGGCTCGGCTTACTGGGGTCTCAACAAGTGAAGTAAATAAAAAAAGATTCGACATCTCCCGCCGCTATGCACAAGAATATGGGTGTTACTTGGTTTTAAAAGGCCCGTTCACGATTATCACTACTCCTTATGGAGAACAGTATATAAACACCACGGGCAATGAAGCCTTAGCTCGAGGCGGGACAGGCGATATTTTAACTGGAGTCACACTAGGGCTTTTACTCCAACAAGAAACCATTCTTTCATCTCTTGGTAATGCTGTCTATATGCATGGGCTGACTGCCGATTTAGCTGTAGAGCAAAAGCATACTTCTATTTCAATGGCGTCGTCTGATTTGATTTATCACCTGCCGCTTGCATTTCGTACCATAGTTTCTTCTTTGTAAAGGTTCCCTCCTTTGTCGTTATCTTAAGGACAAAGGAGAAATGATAACGTGCGCAGAATATTTCTGTTAATTATGATGTGTATCGCATTGGTTGGATTACTTTCAGCGTGCGGTGAAAAGTCGCAAGAAGAAGTTGTACAGGATCTTGATAAAAAACTTCAAGATATGACGGGGTATAAAGGAAAGGCATCGATGACTCTAGAAACTGGTGAGGAAGCTAGAACGTATGACGTAGATATTTGGCATATGCAAAATGAAAAAAATAAATATTACAAAGTGCATTTAAAAAACGATAACGAAGAACAAAATCAAATGATAATAAGAAATGATGACGGAGTTTTTGTATTGACGCCAGCTCTTAATAAAAGCTTTCGTTTCCAAAGTGACTGGCCTAATAACAATAGTCAAGTTTACCTTTACGAATCTTTAATCTCAGATATTTTAATGGATGCTGAACGCACTTTTGCTATTCATGAAGGAACCTATGTATTTGAAACAAAAACGAACTATCAAAATAAAAACCTTCATCACCAGGAAATTGTTTTAGATGCCAAATCTCTCGAACCGCGTACGGTAAAAATATATGATGCTGATTATAAATTACTGGTTTCAGTAGAATTTACAGAGTTTAATGAAAGTGCTTCTTTTGATGACAATGACTTTGATACAGAGAAAAATATGACTGCTGCTAAATTAGAAGATGAAGTCCCTGCTTCAGCAGAAGAAGAGGAAAACGAAGACACAGAGGGCGAAGAAAATAAAGAAAATGCTTCGTTTGATGTTGTATATCCTTCTTATGAACCACAAGGATCCTCTTTAGAAGATTCAGAAGAAACAATAACGGAGAACGGACAAAAAGTGGTACTATCCTATAGTGGAGAACAGTCCTTTACCATTGTTGAAAGTTCAGAGCAAGCATTACAAGCATCCGCCAATGTAGATGTAGGCGCAGGTCAACCTGTTGATTTAGGGTTTACGGTTGGAGCTCAAACGGAAGATTCTTTGACATGGCATCACAATGGTGTAGAATTTTTCCTTGCTTCTAACGATCTAAGCCAAGAGGAAATGATGGCTATCGCACGGTCTATGGATTATTCAGGGGAAAATCTTAAATAAAAAAATCAACGTGCCTCAAAAGAATCAGCTCTCTTTTGAGGTTTTCTTTTGTGCTACAATGATTGATAGATATAAATATGGCACGGAGAGCTTAGGAGAAGATAGCATGGCTTTTAAACAAACATCTTTTAGAGATACTTGGGTAGAGGTTAACCTCGATCATATTAAGTATAATGTAGAAAATGCGAAAGCACAATTTAAGCAGAAGATTCATGTTATGGCCGTTGTGAAAGCAGATGGCTATGGGCATGGAGCGGTACAAACAGCTCAAGCTGCTGTCCAAGCAGGAGCAGAGTTTTTAGGGGTAGCTTTATTAGAAGAAGCAATGGAGCTTAGAGAAGCAGGAATACAAACACCAATACTCGTTTTAGGTCGAACCAACCCTAAAGATGCGGAGGTTGCTGCAAAACATAACATTAGATTAACTGTTTATCAGAAAGAGTGGCTGGCTGAAGCGGAAAAAACTGTCTCCCAAACAAGTACATTGAAGGTTCATGTCAAAGTGGATACTGGAATGGGGCGGATTGGTATAGTAGAAAAAGAAGAACTCTCCGAATTTATAAAGGTGTTAAAACAATGTAAGAGGATAAAATCGGAGGGCCTTTTTACTCACTTTGCCACTGCGGATGAAAAAGATGCTTCCTATTATCAGAAGCAATATCAGCGATTTCTGAAGATCCTGAATGAAGTCTCTTCTGATTTAGGGGAACTCACCTATGTCCATTGCGGAAACAGTGCAGCAGGACTTCGTTTTCCTGATGATTGTTTTAATATGTTTCGTTTTGGAATTTCGATGTATGGATTAACTCCTTCAGAAGAAATATTAGATGTACTTCCTTTTTCTTTAAAGCAGGCTTTTTCACTGCATAGTCGTATTGTTCAAATAAAAAAGCTTCCTCCTGGGGAAAGCGTTAGTTATGGAGCAACCTATACTACAACAAAGGAAGAATGGATAGGGACCGTTCCAATCGGTTACGCCGATGGCTGGTATAGATACCACTCTACTCATGGAGGAGAAGTTTTAGTTAATGGTCAAAGAGTTCCTATAGTAGGAAGAATATGCATGGATCAAATGATGATTAAACTTCCGGAATATACACCGGCCGGTACTAAAGTTACACTAATCGGCAATCAAGAAGATAAGTCTATTACCGTTTTAGAAGCCGCTAAACGGCTAAATACAATCACTTATGAAATACCATGTATGATAAGTAAGAGAGTACCGCGTATTTATGTAAAATCATAATTTTATGTCATGCCTCTTCTCAGCAAACAATATGTGGAAGGTTAACAGAGGCTTGATAAAAATTTACATGTAAAACCTACTTTGCAAAATCCATTACTAAATGCTATGATTAAATAAAGTGAACAGAGACAGTAAGGCGTATGCTGGAGGTGTGTGGAGTGTCTCACAAGAGCACAAAGCAAATTAATGTCAGTCTCCCTGAGTATCTGTTGCGTGAACTAGACGGCATTATTGAAAATGATAATGTAAATCGCAACGACTTTATCCATCAGGCTACAGAGTTTTATCTCAAGGAGCGCCAAAAGAAGAAAGTCCGGGAATCTATGCAGCAGGGTTATATGGAAATGGCAAGCATCAATTTGCATATAGCCGCTGAATCTTTTCTTGCAGAAGAAGAAGCAGAACATTCACTTGATAACAGGCTCGTAAGCGGAGTGTGAATGAACTTAATTTATAAGTTGAATACGGGTTTATTTTATTTACTTCCATTTATTTATGCAATTATTTCTATTTTTACGGTTTGAACGAAAGAAAATACAGGCTGAAAAGTTGCTGCATACATGTAGCAACTTTTTTTATCTAAATAACAGAAGGTGTAATATAAGAAAGAGTCGAAAATAGTAAAAAAACATCTATAATTCTTCGATTTGTTTGCGCCTGAACGAAAGTCATGAAATAATACAAATTAAGTGTGTTTATGTATATATACCAATTTAAAGTCTTTTAAACTACATGTTTTAAAAACATAATAGTTCTTGGAGGAATTGTATATGCAGCCATCCATTGTAGAAATGATTTACAGCCAGCGCCAGGAAATAATAGATCGCTGGAAAGAAGAGATTCAAAGTGTCAATGAGAATGAGTTTAGTCGTAGTTTACCCACCGACATGTATAATGAAACGAATCTAGAGTTTGTGCACTTAATTATAGATACATTGGAATTAGAACAGAGCGAGGCAAAAGAGAAACTTCGCCAATTTGCCGAACGATTAATTCATACCGGTTGGCCGCTCAGTTATTTTACACAGGGGATGCAGGCGTTTCGCCGAGTGCTGCTTCAAACAATGACCTCAAAAGACACTGTTAACTCCAAAAAAGTTTTCCACACCTTTTATGAGGTGGAAAGCTGGATTGATGGTATTATTAACCAGCTCGTGGATGAGTATTCCGGCTCTTGGGAAAATACATTATACCTCCAAAAATTGGCACTAAAAGAATTATCCGCTCCTTTAATCCCTGTATTTGAGAAGATAAGTGTGATGCCATTGATTGGCACAATAGATACGGAAAGAGCGAAACTAATTATGGAAAATCTACTTGAAGGTATTATAGAACACCGTTCTCAAGTAGTTTTAATAGATATTACCGGTGTACCAGTGGTGGATACGATGGTTGCTCATCATATTATACAAGCTTCAGAAGCAGTCAGGCTCGTCGGTGCCGAATGTATACTTGTTGGAATTCGTCCTGAAATTGCACAAACAATAGTTAATCTGGGCATTGACCTCGGTAAGTTCCCAACGAGAAGCACCCTTCGAAAAGGGATAGAAACTGGACTCGAGCTGACTCAGCGGAAAATTGTAGACCTTTAAAGTACAGTTTAGTTAAATAGATTGGAGGGGAACGGAATGCGCATTCCAATTCTAAAGCTTCATGATTATCTGCTAATATCGGTTCAAGTAGAGTTAGATGATCAAACAGCACTTCAGTTTCAAGAGGATCTTTTAAATAAAATTCATCAAGAGGGATCTTCCGGAGTGGTTATTGATCTGACTTCAGTGGAGATGATCGATTCCTTTATTGCTAAGGTTCTAGGAGACGTTGTGGAGATGTCTAACTTAATGGGTGCTAGAGTAGTGTTAACTGGTATTCAGCCTGCTGTGGCTATTACTTTAATTGATATGGGGATTATGCTTGATGATGTGCCGACTGCTCTGGATCTTGAACAAGGTCTAGATAAACTTCAACAGGAATTGGAGGGATGAGCATGAGTGTCCAATCCAATGTTGAAGTGCACACAGAATGGGGAATTGTATCGGCTCGTCAAGCTGGGCGGAATTTAGCTAAAGAAATAGGCTTCAGCACTGTAGATCAAGCTAGAATAACGACTGCAATCTCTGAATTAGCACGAAACATTTACTTATATGCCGAAAAAGGTGAAATTATTATAGAGTCAGTAGAAGCAATGCAAAGCACGGGCGTAAAACGCGGAATAAAAATTACTGCGAAAGATAAAGGGCCGGGAATTAAAAATATTCGCCAGGTGATGGAAGACGGTTTTACAACTTCTGGCGGGTTAGGTGCTGGTCTGCCAGGGGTAAAAAGGCTGATGGATGAATTTGATATTGATTCTATTGCGGGTGAAGGTACAGAAATTACTACGATAAAATGGCTCAGCTAAAGGAGGATGAAGGTTGGCGGATTCTTTTAGCTTAATGCAGGAACAATATACAAAAATATTACAAACTTATTTAGAAGAAAAAAATGAAACAGGATTATATCATGCACAGCAATTCAGCAAAAAAGTCCTTGAGAACCAAATTTCTCCAGAAGAAGTAGTGAGTCTTCATGTGGATGCAATAGAAAGATTCTTTCCTGACCTTCCTCAAGGAGCGCTGGATTCGTTTGAATTTCTTCTCGAAGTAATGATGGGTTATGGAATGGCTTATAGAGAACACCAAAGCTTGCGAGATAAACAGAAAGAACTTGAGACGGAGATTAATGTTGCTGCGAATATGCAGCAAACCTTTATGCCTAAAGAAATTCCGAGCGTAAACTCGTTGGATGTCGGCGTGATCAGTGTGCCGGCGTCAAAAATGAGCGGAGATTATTACCATTTTGTTAAAGATGAAAATGACTGCATAGGCGTGGCGATTGCGGATATTATAGGAAAAGGAGTTCCGGCTGCACTGTGTATGTCTATGATTAAATACGCAATGGACAGTCTGCCCGAGCAAAGGCTTCAGCCAGGCGCTCTATTAGAAAATTTAAATCGAGTTGTAGAACAAAATGTAGCGTCTAATATGTTTATAACAATGATGTATGGCTCGTATGATCCGCGTGTCCATCATTTTTATTATTCGGGAGCAGGTCACGAGCCGGGCTTTTATTATAGTCATGAAACAGACAGCTTTGAAGAATTATATGCGAAAGGGTTAGTACTGGGTATTACAAGGGATACATCCTTTCGTGAATATCACAAAAAAGTAGAGCCTGGGGATTTTATTGTTTTGTTATCTGATGGCGTGACAGAATGCAGGACAGATGAAGGCTTTATAGAGAGAGAAGAGCTTACTCGCTTAATTCATCAATACAAACATTTGCCGGCCCAAGAAATAGTTAATAATGTCTTTTATCAACTTGAAAAGCTGCAAGGTTTTCAGCTTCGAGATGATTTTTCCTTAATTATTTTGAGAAGAAAGGTTTAAGTTTTTAATAAACAGGGAAAGAACGGACAGAGAACATAAAGAAAAAATGAAGCGGCCATAGGCCGTCTTCTTTTTTACAGCGTCAAAAGGCAATAAGTCTGGTTTTAAAAGGCTAAAACAAATAGATTTAACTTAAGAGACAAAGAAATAATGGGAGGCATTTAAGATGAATTTAGATATTCGTACCGAGGAAAAAAACGGCCTCAATCTCCTTTACGTAGGCGGGGAGGTAGATGCCTATACAGCTCCACAATTAAGAGATGCCCTTCTCCCTTTAACAGAAAATGAAGGAGCGAAAGTTATAGTTGATCTTTCAGAAGTTGATTATATAGACAGCACAGGCTTAGGAATTTTTATTGGGGCATTAAAATCTTCAAACAGCAATAACAGTACACTCAAACTGACCGGTTTAAACCCTCGGGTAAAACGGTTGTTCTCCATAACAGGTTTGGATGAAGTGATGGACATCGATGAAGAAAGAGAGGAGGCCAAGTGATGAGTGACAAAGCTGTAGATTATATTGAAATGAAAATTCCAGCTAAAGCAGAATATGTAGGAGTTGTCAGGCTAACCGTCTCGGGGATTGCTAACCGGGTCGGTTATTCCTATGATGATATCGAAGATTTGAAAATTGCAGTAGCTGAAGCATGTACTAATGTAGTAGATCATGCCTATAAAGAGAATGGTTTGATGGCTTTAGGGTGCAGCGTCTATAAAGACAAAATAGAAATTGTTGTTTCAGATAACGGGCAAAGTTTCGATATGGATGATCTGAAAAAGGGACTTGGCCCTGTAGACGGTACAAAGCCAATAGGAGAGTTGGAAGAAGGGGGGCTAGGACTTTTTCTTATTGATTCTCTGATGGACAAAGTGGAAATCAACGGAGAAGCTGGTGTAGCAATTGTGATGACAAAGTTTCTTCAAAGAGATGAGGTGGAATCTAATGCCAATGGAGTCCAAGCACCAACAAAAGCACAAGAACAATAAGGAAAAGAACCAAGTCTATGAATGGATAAAGGAATTTCAACAGGATCCCTCAGAAGAAATTCAAACGAAATTAGTAAAACATTATGAGCCGTTGGTGCAGTCCTTGGCACGAAAGTTCTCTCGAGGCCAAGACCATGATGATGATTTGTATCAAGTAGGGATGATTGGTCTCTTAGCTGCTTTGAGAAGATTTGATGACTCTTTTAAACGCAGCTTTGAATCCTTTGCAGTCCCTACTATTGTAGGAGAAATAAAAAGGTTTATAAGGGATAAAACATGGAGTGTGCATGTGCCAAGGCGGATTAAGGAGTTAGGCCCTCGCATAAAAAAAGCAGTAGAAGAGTTGACAAATGAACTTCAGCGTTCTCCGCGGGTAGAAGAAATTGCTTCTTATTTAGAAGTCAGTGAAGAAGAAGTTTTAGAGACGATGGAAATGGGTAAAAGTTACCAAGCCCTTTCTGTTGATAGGTCTATTGAAGCGGACCAAGAAGGCAGTGCTGTTACACTTCTTGATCTTGTCGGGGATACCGAGGAAGGCTATGAGAAAACCGATCAGCACATGCTGTTAGAAAAAGCTTTCGGAATTTTAACCGACCGAGAAAAAGAAATATTACAATGCACTTATTTTGATAATTTAAGTCAGAAAGAGACTGGGGAGAAGCTGGGGATCTCTCAAATGCATGTATCCCGTCTTCAGCGCAGAGCCTTGCAAAAATTACGTGATTCTATACGAGTGGAGCCATCGGAGTGTCTTTAAAATGATTGAAAACAAAACACATTCCAAAGTTGATATTGCAGCTTTTCAGCAGGGTAAAAAAGGGAATTATTGTTGCGGGGATGCGTATGTTACAGTAGAAGCAGATAATTACTTTATCTGTGCCCTAGCAGATGGATTAGGAAGCGGAGAGGGTGCGTATCATTCCTCTAAAATAGCAATGGACGTCATTAGGGAGCATCATCAGGAAAATGTCCCTAATCTTTTAGAGAAGTGTAATCGTGCTTTAATACAAGAAAGAGGCGTTGTCATAACAATACTTAAAGTTTACTTTACTACTAATGAAATTGTTTACGGCAACATTGGCAACATAGGGACATTTCTATTTTCTGACAAAGGTGAGTCCACCCGGCCAATCCCAGCCCCTGGATATATGTCCGGTCGAAAATTCCAATACAGGCTGGCTCATTTTCCGTTTCGCAAAGGCTTCCAATTTTTATTGCACTCTGATGGAGTTACAGTCTCACAATCTGATCAGCAGTGGCTGAAAAACGCTCATTCACCTGAACTTTCTATCCAGCATTTATCAAAGAAAGCTAAAAATCAAAATGATGATGTAACAATTATCGCTGGATTTATTACTTAAGAGCCCGGGCAAGAGGCTCTTTTTTATTTTTCTTTTTTAATAACTATAAGTGCTTTTGGTAAACGTGTATAAGACAAATTGGGACTTTGGCTGTTCTTTAAGGACATGGCGTTATCAGGTTGTTTTTTCACGGATTATTGTTGAGGGTGTATGCCAAGTATGCTTATGATATAGTAAAAAGAAATATCAAACGTTCAATGAAACGTTGTGTCTAATACATAGAAACAGAGAAGGAGTTCGTGGTCTTATGGAGGTTAACGAGAAGAATGAAGAGGTTCTTATTGGGAATATCACAAAAGATCTCAGTTTAAAAAGAACTTCGGTTAAAAATATCATTCATTTACTTGAAGAAGGTAATACTGTTCCCTTTATTGCACGTTATCGAAAAGAACAAAGCGGTGGAGCAGATGAAGTGCAGATCCGTGCTGTCCAGGAGTCCTGGGAATATGGAAATCAATTAAATGAAAGAAAACAAGAGGTATTACGGCTGATTGATGAGCAGGGGAAATTATCTGACGAGCTGGGACAGTCCATTCAATCAGCCAATAAGTTACAAGAAGTAGAAGATTTATACCGGCCGTACCGCCAAAAGCGAAGAACGCGAGCCACTGCTGCAAAGGAAAAAGGGTTAGAACCGTTGGCGTCTTTTATTATTTCACAGCCTCGCGAAGGCGATATAGAAAAAGAAGCAGGCAATTATATTTCAGAGGAAAAAGAAGTCGAAACAAAGGATCAGGCGCTGCAGGGAGCTCTGGATATTATTGCGGAATGGGTTTCAGATGACCCGGAAGTAAGAAAACGTATCAGAACTATGACATTTCAACAAGGATATATATCATCTGCAAAGAAAAAGAATCAAGAAGACCCGCAAGGTATTTATGAAATGTATTATGAGTATGATGAACCCCTTAAAAATATTCCATCGCACCGAGTGCTAGCGATGAATCGAGGAGAAAAAGAAGGGATATTAAAGATATCGATAAAAACAAAAGAAGAGGCGGTTTATTCGTTTCTTGAAAAACATGTGATTAAACGATTTGGTTCCCCATCCGTTCCTTATTTAGAAAAAGCATATGAAGATGCTTATAAGCGCTTAGCTGCCCCTGCGATTGAGCGGGAAATTCGTAAGGAATTAACAGAAAAAGCAGAGGAGCAGGCCATTCATATTTTTTCAGAAAACCTGAAAAACCTGCTGCTTCAACCGCCTGTAAAAGGGAAAATAGTGCTTGGGGTTGACCCTGCCTATCGCACTGGCTGCAAACTTGCTGTAATTAATGAGACGGGGAAAGTGCTTGATATTGATGTCATGTACCCAGTGCCGCCGAAGAAGGAAGTAGAAAAATCAAAAACATTAATAAAAAAATTGATGGAAAAGTATCAAATAGAAGTTATAGTAATTGGAAATGGAACAGCTTCTAGAGAAACAGAAGAGTTTATCGCTGATATTATCCCTGAACTGAATGGAGACGTCTCGTATCTCATTATTAGTGAAGCGGGCGCAAGCGTGTATTCAGCTTCTACTTTAGGGCGCGAAGAATTTCCTGATTTAGAAGTTGAAGAAAGAAGTGCTGTGTCGATTGCACGGCGGCTTCAAGACCCGCTGGCCGAATTAGTGAAAATTGATCCAAAATCAGTTGGCGTAGGACAGTACCAGCATGATGTCTCGCAATCCCGGTTAAATGAATCATTGAAGTTTGTAGTAGAAACAGCGGTTAACCAGGTTGGTGTAAATATAAATAGTGCCTCATCCAGCTTGCTTCAATATGTAGCTGGCTTATCAAAATCTGTCGCGAAAAACATTATAAAAGCAAGAGATGAAAAGGGAAGGTTTTCTACACGAAAAGAACTTCAAAAAGTGCCAAGACTTGGAGCGAAAACGTATGAACAAGCAGCAGGATTTCTTCGTATCCCAGACGGCGTTGAGCCGTTAGATCGCACAGCGATTCATCCGGAAAGCTATGAAGCTGCCTTGAAGCTATTGGAAATGATTAATGCAGACACTGAAGAAGCTGGTACTTCCTCAATAAAAGAAAAATTAGATCGAGTAAACGTTGAACAAACTGCTGAAGAGCTAGGAGTGGGGATTCCGACACTTCGTGATATTATCGAAGACTTAAAAAGACCAAACAGAGACCCTCGTGATGAACTGCCTCTTCCTGTATTAAAAAAAGGAATTATGAAAATGGAGGATCTAGAGAAAGGGATGGAGCTGCAGGGAACCGTCAGAAATGTAGTGGATTTTGGGGCTTTTATTGATATAGGAGTTAAACAAGACGGCCTTGTCCATATTTCAAAAATTGCATCACGCTTTATTAAACATCCGATGGAAGAGGTTGCTGTTGGAGATGTAGTTAATGTGTGGGTCGAAGATGTAGAGGTGAAAAAAGGCAGGATTGCTTTAACGATGATCCAGCCAGAAAAACAAACAAATTAAAATAAGAAAAGCGCAAGTACCCATTTCAGCCTGGACAGGTAAATGTTCTCCAGGCAATAAAGACGCTTTCTGCCTTTAATGACTGAAGGTTATTAAACCCCGAGAGGCTGGGAGCTGAAGCTAGACATCAAAGCGCAAAAATGGATATACTTTCTTACCTTACATACATTGAAGAACTGGCCGAGCGAAGATTAACGGCCAGTCTTTTTTTGTTTTAATTGATAATCAAACCAGCATTGGTTGAGTACCCGGATCTCCTGACGGTTTTTTTCAAGAAATGCTTTTTCGAGCTGCCGCATGAACCAGCCAGGCATTCCGCATGACCTCCTGTATCATTTAGATAAATGAAGCGTAACAAATAAACATTTGCTAAAATTAGTATATGCTTTATAGTTTGTCAGAGTTTACAAAAAAGGAGTTTGTTTTAGAACATGGACAAGGATCTGACTCATCTTACAAAAGAAATTTCCGAAGCTTTTTTCGGTAAGCCTTTTAGACATACTGCAAAGTTTAATAACCGTTTAAGAACAACGGGGGGGAGGTATATGCTCTCATCTCATGATATAGAAATTAACCCAAAGCAATACGAATGGTTTGGAGAAGAAGAGCTAATTTCCATCATAAAGCATGAATTATGTCATTATCATTTACATCTAGAAGGAAAGGGGTTTAAACATAGAGATCACGATTTTAAAGTGCTGCTAAATAAAGTAGGAGGAGCAAGACATTGTCAGGAAGTCCCAGGGACTAAAAATAAAAAGAAACAAGTGCATTATTATCAGTGTTCAGCTTGTGGGTGTGAATATAAAAGATACCGAAGAATGGATACTTCTAAATTTGTATGCGGGAAATGTAAAGGGAAAATCAAAAAAATATAAAAAACCGCTTGACCAATATTGGCTCCCGTGTTACATTATAAAAGTCGCTTGAGACGAAACAGCATAAGAAGCAATTCGAAAGCACATAAAAAAATAAAAAACATGTTGACAGTACATAAGCGATTCGTTACAATATACATTGTCGCTGAAAAACAGCGAGTCACTTATTTAGAATATTCCACAGTAGCTCAGTGGTAGAGCTATCGGCTGTTAACCGATCGGTCGCAGGTTCGAATCCTGCCTGTGGAGCCATTAGGAGAAGTACCCAAGTGGCTGAAGGGGCTCCCCTGCTAAGGGAGTAGGTCGTGTAAGCGGCGCGAGGGTTCAAATCCCTCCTTCTCCGCCATGAATATAGCGGCCCGTTGGTCAAGTGGTTAAGACACCGCCCTTTCACGGCGGTAACAGGGGTTCGAATCCCCTACGGGTCACCACCGTGGAGGGTTAGCTCAGCTGGGAGAGCATCTGCCTTACAAGCAGGGGGTCGGCGGTTCGATCCCGTCACCCTCCACCACTTAAAATAAATCCAGTTTTATTTCTCGTCCCGGAGCGTACATCAGTACGTGACTGGCAGAACGACAGTAGCTGACGAAGAGATTCGCAGATTATTCTTCAAAAATGGGCCTGTGGTGTAGCGGTTAACATGCCTGCCTGTCACGCAGGAGATCGCGGGTTCGATTCCCGTCAGGCCCGCCACTTTAACAAATAACAAAAACATAACTAATTAATGGGCCATAGCCAAGCGGTAAGGCAACGGATTTTGATTCCGTGATGCGCTGGTTCGAATCCAGCTGGCCCAGCCAACAACATGCGGGTGTGGCGGAATTGGCAGACGCGCTAGACTTAGGATCTAGTGTCTCTGACGTGGGGGTTCAAGTCCCTCCACCCGCACCATTATTTTTTGAAGACAATTTGGTTGCGCGGTCGTGGCGGAATGGCAGACGCGCTAGGTTGAGGGCCTAGTGGGAGTTAATCCCGTGGAGGTTCAAGTCCTCTCGACCGCACCATATATAAGCGCCCGTAGCTCAACTGGATAGAGCGTCTGACTACGGATCAGAAGGTTAGGGGTTCGACTCCTCTCGGGCGCGCCATTTAAATACTTAACTCTCTAAAAATCACCATTGCTTTAGAGAACACTGGATAGTATAATAGATAATTAGTTTTCTTTAAAATTTTATAAAACCATTGCACATTAAAAAATGTTCACAAAAACGGGAAGTAGCTCAGCTTGGCAGAGCACTTGGTTTGGGACCAAGGGGTCGCAGGTTCGAATCCTGTCTTCCCGACCATTATTTGCGGGTGTAGTTTAGTGGTAAAACCTCAGCCTTCCAAGCTGATGTCGTGGGTTCGATTCCCATCACCCGCTCCATTTTAACCCTTTTATAACTAAATATGAAGCATTAGTTCTTTTTTTATGCTTTTATGAAGAGAAGTTATAAATGAAGGGCCTGTAGCTCAGTTGGTCAGAGCGCACGCCTGATAAGCGTGAGGTCGGTGGTTCAAGTCCACTCAGGCCCACCATTTAAAAAAGTTGTTGACAAGGTTTTAGAAACTTGTTATGATATTACTTGTCGCTTTGAAAAGAGCGAAGGAAGTTGTCCTTTGAAAATTGAATGAAAGTCAAGCGTCTGTTAATTTCTTTAACAAATTATTTTTAAGATACAGCTTGTATCAATCTCTTTTCATGGAGAGTTTGATCCTGGCTCAGGACGAACGCT
>NZ_JBHFQG010000026.1:0-54429 GCF_041949975.1 Alteribacillus sp. JSM 102045
CGCAGAAACTCTAGCACAATATGAATCAGGGAATGTTGCACATTTGGATGATCTTACCTACGATCCAATAATATAATAACCACTTGTAAAAAAATGGATGTTGGACTACCTTTATAGCCCTATTGTCTTTTTTCTTCTGTAATATGGAATATAAAAATCAGAGTATTCCGAACAACTGATAAATGTCAATAAATGGTATATTTGTATTGGTTTACAAGTGTATAAAATTTTTATGCAACGCTAGTGAGGCAATTATGTTTTTACTAGTTGTGGATAACTATCTCCATATTGTTTGATCCGCGTCTAGCTTCAGCGCCCAGCCTCTCGGAGGCCCAAGACGGTTTAAGGAACTTTTGCTAGAATCGCGAACATCGTGTTCGCAACGCAAAAGTTAGCACATCCTGTGGAAGTAAGAGCGCCTTTAGTGACTGGAGAACATTTACCTGTCGAGGATGATCAGGGCGCTTGCGCTTTTGTTCTGAAGATTTATTCTTCGATAGAAGCATTTAAGTAGTCTTTATATAGGTTATAGCTTTTATCACCGTAGCGGTTCAAAAACTCGGCAGTAGGTTCAAACGCTTGGGTAAGCGCTTCTTTCTCTCCTTTGCGGTCATCCATGGCCGCATAAACTTCGCTCATCCGATAAAAATGGGTCGGGTCTTCCGTGTCAAGAGCAGTAAGTTCATCATAGCGTTCCAAACTATTTTCAAAATCTCCAACAGCAAAATAGGCTTGAGCTAAAGCTAATAACAAATCACGCCCTGGCTGCTCATCGTTTTCTTCCATATTTTCTTCTAAATCGAACAGTAATTGCGCTCCTTGTTCCACGTCATATTCAGAGTCAATGAGAAGCTTGGCGTAATCTATCGTATTTTCTTCACTTTCCGGGTCCAGCTCGTATTGCTGTTTCATAAGGGCAACAGCATCTTCCACTAAAGCTTTAGAGGGCTCTGCTGTCCGTTGTACGTGTGCTTCCAGAGCTTCAATATAACGACGGGAAAATGGAGCAGCCTCATCTTCTTCCTCTGCCTGCAATTCTCGTAAGTAAATGATGACTTCGTTAAAATTCCCGCTTTTAATTTCATCTTCCATAATGCTGTTAATGTTGCTTGTGGAAAGGTCTTCATTTCGAAAACGTTCGGCGAGTTCCTGCAGCGTTTCTTCATTGTAAGTAAAATTTTCATCCTGATAAGCGTATTTATCCGTATCTATCGCTTCTTCTTCTGCTAAATGGCGGTTCATTCCGTATGTCGAACAACCGGAAACAATTAATAAACACGAAAGAAAACCAATAACAGTAAACTTTTTCATCATTCTATCACCTGTTCTTTAGGAGTAACTTCTTCATTTTAAACGAAAATGCCGTGAAAAGAAAGATAAAGAATAGGATGGGGGAAGAGTAAAACAATGTCATGTTTTGAACATATTTGTAACCGAATTTTAATATAAAATAATATTATTTTACTATTTTCGATATTTTCCCATAAAAAATCTAGTTAATCTTCATTTTCCGTGCTATTCTTATGTGCAGAAGGAAAGGAATGGAGAATTTTACCTGTCTTTTCTTTTCTTGAAAATAGGATAAAAGGACGGCAGGTATGTTTCTGAATTATTACCTTCGTAATGCCGGCTCCCTGAGAGAGCAGAGAAAGGGATCAACACCAAAGAAGGAGGAACAGGTCTTTGTTAAAGAAAATTTCATATGTGCTGCTGGCCCTGTCTCTTCTGCTTTCTATTTTTCCATCGCTCGGTTTAGAAAAAGCGAAAGCAAGTGACAGGTATTCTGATGTAGGCAGTGATCATTGGGCGTTGGATGAAATTATGTACCTGGCAGATGAAGGAGTTGCCACGGGGGATGACACGGGAAGGTTTAGAACAACAGAGCCGCTTACGCGGGCACAAGCATCTGTTATGATGACTAATGCTCTTAACGAAAGCGGGCTGGACCGTTCTGCACCATCGTTTTCGGATGTAAACACTGAGTTTTGGGCTTACTCCCGCATTGAGCGGGCTGTAGAAATGGGGATTTTCCAGGGGAATAATGGGAAGTTCAATCCAAACGACAGCATTGAAAAAGCTCAGGTCGCAGCCGTTGTGGCTCGTGCTTTTTTTGGACAAGATTCGCAGCATAACGACAGCAGTTTAAATTACAGTGACATATCTGATAGTTTTTGGGCAAAAGGATATATAGCAAGTCTTGTAGACAACGATGTAATAGAAGATAAAGGCAGTTTTAAACCAAATGAATCAGCCACTCGTGCTGAGTTTGCCGTATTTTTAGCTAGAGCAATGAATGAAGATCTTCGTCTTAATAACGATAACGAGGAAGAAATAGAAGAAGATGTGGGGTCGGACGAGTCACCTTCTGACGAGGACATCCTTTTTGAAGGAGTTGTTAATGCAAGCACTCCGTTAAACGTCAGAAAAGGACCGGGAATGGATCACAGCGTTATCCATACATTAAGAGATGGTACGAATATAGACGTCTATGGTATTGAAGGCAACTGGCTTGAAATTTTTGTGAACGATAAAAAAGGGTATGTGTATCAATCTTACATAGACGAAGCAGATGGAGTAGGATCTGATAATCGAAGCAACCCGGCAGATCCTATCGATCAGGGGCAAGTGACTGCTTCTACTTTAATGGTTCGTTCCGGGCCAAGTGCAAGCTACGACAGCATCGGCAGCTTAAGTAAAGGTGATGTTGTAGATATTTATGAAGAAACAAACGGAAGCTGGTTGCTCATTAAGTACAATGGTGATTGGGCTTATACTCACAGCGGATATTTGGGACCAGTCGGCGGTTCGCTCAGCGGAAAAACAATTGTTATTGATGCTGGGCACGGCGGCAGCGACCCGGGAGCACAAGCAAACGGCTTAGTTGAGAAAAATGTCGTTCTATCTGTTGCACTTCGCGTAGAAAAGCTGTTAAAAGAAGACGGCGTTGATGTTGTGATGACACGAACTAATGACACATTCATCACTCTTAGCGGAAGAGTAAGCATTGCTGAACGAGCTAACGCTGATTCCTTTGTCAGTATTCATGCTAATGCAGCGACACCTGCCGCAGAAGGTGCAGAGACTTTTTACAGCACTACTCACAAGGCACAAGAAAGCCGCGAGTTAGCGGAAGCTATTCAGGACCGCCTTGTCAGTGATACAGGCATGAACTACCGCCGTGTAGCAAACGCTGGATTTTATGTAATTAAAAATACAACGATGCCGAGCACGTTGATTGAATTAGGTTTTCTTACAAACTCTAAAGATGCGAATCGTATGAAAAAGGCCGGTTACAATGATAAAGCAGCAAAAGCAGTGTACAATGGTATTAAAGATTATTATGAGTAATAATCTATGAAACTACTTCCCGCTTGAAGGGTGTGTTAAACCTTCAGGTGGGATTTTTTTCTTATTTATGGTGTTTTTTCAATTATCTTCTCTTTTTTTAAAAAGAAATGGTAAAATGTTAAAAGATGCTGTTTTATTTCAGGTGAAAAAAGGAATAGAATGCTAGGTTTTTCTTCTAGAGACTTAGACAGGGGGCGAATAATATTGAAAAAATCAGCTCTACCTTTTTTTCTGCTTTTATTCATCATTGCTTTGCCATTATCACTTGAAGCAAAGACCTCTTTTAAGGATTTGGAAAGTTCTTTTTGGGCAGCTGAAGAAATTCAATTTATTGCGGATCAAGGAGTTGCAGCAGGGTATAAGGATAATACCTTTCGGCCAAAAGCAAACGTAAGCCGCGCCCAAACAGCGAAAATGATTTCCAATGCACTGGATTTAGATGCAGACAGCCAATCTGACCAGGAATTTAACGATGTTGACGAAAGCCATGCAGCTTATCCTTACATAGCTGCAGTAGCTGAGGAAGGGATCATGAATGGAAGTGATGGGAACTTTCGTCCAAATGAAACGTTAAGCCGAGCGCAAATGGCCGTCGTTCTTTCCCAGGCATTTGATTTAAATGAAAAAGAGGATATTTCTTTTTCTGATGTGTCAGAGGATTACTGGGCGTTTTCATCGATTCAGAGGTTAGCAGCAAATAGAATTACGAGCGGTCTTTCTGATGGCAGCTTCGGTCCAGGAGAGAATACAACAAGAGCTCAATTTTCTGTATTTCTTGCCCGGGCGATGGAAGAAGAATACCGCGTAGAGGAAGTAAACCTTCCGCCGTCTGGTGTGGATAGTGAAGAAGAAGCCTGGCATTTCCGCGGTGTTACAATTGGAGATTCAGCAGATAAACTGGCAAGCACGCTGGGAGAGCCGGAAGAAACCGAGAAAAGCCGGTATGGATTTGAATGGCGCCTTTACCACGATGACTATGATAACTACGTGCAGTATGGCGTAGAAAATGGAGAAGTGGTCGCCGTTTATTCAAACCAGGACACTTGGAGAGATGAAAGTGGTCTTCAATTAGATGACAGTAACAGTGATGTTATCGACGGATATGGAGATCCTCTTCAATACATTCAAAAGGGCGGTTCTAACTTCAGCTTGGAGACAGAAGAATCAGGGACCTATAAAGAAAATGGTCGATATACTACATTTTTCTATGACAAGCATCGTGACAACCGCATAACTGCTGTACTGCTTGTGGACAGTGAGGTAGAAGAGAACTTCAATCAATATTACGCAGAACCGACAAAGAGTTTAAAAGAAAGCTATGAACACCAGGTGTTTCACATAGCTAACGCTCAGAGAAAACGATACGGCCGCAGTATCTTAGAATGGGATGACATGGCATCTGGAACAGCACGGGCTCACAGTGCGGACATGGTAAGGAATCAGTTCTTTGACCATACCAATCTGGATGGTGAAAATCCGTTCGACCGGATGAGAAAAGACGGGATTAAATTCTATAATGCTGCCGAAAATATTGCTTACGGTCAAGTCAGCCCTATTTTCGCTCACGAAGGCTGGATGAATTCCAAAAGCCACCGTGATTCTTTACTGGGCAACTATAAGCGTTTAGGTGTCGGTGTCGCATTTAATGAATCGCGGAAGCAGCCGTATTACACACAGAATTTTTTCACACCAAGATAAACAAGAAACCGTTCCTTCACTCTGGAACGGTTTTTTGTTGTTTTAGACAGCGAGGGAAGTGGAGGTAAGTGGAGGTTATCCAGTAGTGTTCATAAATACGAGAAAGCAGACCATATCTCAGAAAGTGTACATAAACCTGAGAAAGTGGTTCATATCCTGCAAATAAATACCGAAAAACATACACCACAAAAATTGAACCCATTCCACATAAAGCTAGCCCAACCTAAAATTATTCTCACAAATTTCAGCATGAAGATCTCGTCAATTTTCAACAATTATCTTTGACATGAAATCGAAACTAGGCGAGCCGGCCGAACGGGTGTATAATAGAAGATATGGTAATATGCGTATGCTGCGTGTCTTATGCCATAGGCACGCAGCATTGTCTTGCATTGACACATAAGAGTTTAGCTGAAGTAATACTTGCACGTTCAATAAATTTCAGAGAAAAGGTTAGGTACGTATACATATGAAAGTTGGAATTATAGGGAATTACGGCCATAACAACAATGGAGATGAAGCGATTCTGTCTGGGCTGCTTCATCAATTAACGACTGCCGGCCACGTCCAAAAAGAAAATATTGTTGTTTTTAGCAACAACCCGTCGAACACAAAAGAAAGACACGGGGTAGCCTCTTTCCCGCTTCTTTATAAGGAAGGAAGTGTGGTTAAATCAGGGCTGAAAACGATAAAAGAAAGCCGAAAAGTGATGAAACAGCTTGACCTCCTTATTATTGGGGGAGGCGGTTTACTGATGGATATGTATAAACGGGACGCTCCTTTATACAGCGTACTTGGCTTAACGGGAAAATTCAGCGGCTGCCGTGTTGCTGTCCATGGAGTAGGAGCAGGGCCGATCACGACAAAGCCAGGCAGATTTTTTATAAAAAAACTGCTGCAAGCGTCTTCTTCCGTCGCAGTACGTGATGAAAAATCAAAGCAACTATTACGAGAGATTGGCGTCCAAAAGAATGTGGATGTTATTTATGACCCTGCTTTTTCTGTGCCTGTAAAAGAGCCTCGTCAACGCTCAGACCGTATTCAAAAGGTAGGGATAACGGCCGTACCTTATTTCAGCCAGCAGTACTGGCCGACGCCTGATCCCGATAAATATGAAGCCTATCTCACCGGCATGGCTGCATCACTTGATCAGCTTATCCCAGAAAAAGGCATAGAAGTGACTTTTTTTTCAACAAAATATCCTGAAGACGTTCAGGTTACAAAAGATATTGCGGCGAAAATGAACCAGCAAGAACATATCAACATCATAGAAGACAATCTGCCGCCAGAGGAGATTGTAAACATAGCTTCATCACAGGATTTAGTTATCGGGACGCGCTTACACTCGCTTATTTTATCCGTGAATGCCGAAACTCCGATAATTGGTGTGGAATATCACAAAAAAGTGAAGGATTTCATGAGTGAAATAAAAAAAGACAAATATTCAGTGCCGATAGACAAGCTCCAGGATAAAGAAAACGGCATCGTTCAAGCCTTTGAAAAGGCTGATACCAACTGGCAGCAATTACAGGAAAACACAACTGATATATCGCGCAACCTGAAACAAAAAGCAGCAGAAGGCATGAAACTGCTCGAACTTAAAAATTAGAAATGAATGGTGTGACAGAGTTATGTTTAATCGGTATCTGCCAAAAGAGAGAGCTAATCATTTTCTCTTAATGGCAACCGTTTTATTAGTTGTATGGACTTCATTTGAATTACTTTTCACCCGTATTTGGAATAATTGGCTTCCTATCATACCAAGCTTATTAGGATATGCAAGTGAAGGGCTTTTGATGGTTATGACTGCGGTTGTCCTATTTCATCCCAAAATAGGGAGAAAACATCTTAAAGAACGATTTAAAAATCCATTAAATAAAAGCCTGCTGATCTTTTTTGGCTTCGTTTTATTTAGTTTATTTGTTAATAATGTTCCATTTGCACAAGGGGTATTTGGAGTACGTGCTTTATTTCAATTTTTAGTGCTGTTTTTTATTTTGCTCGCCCTCGACATTCCCGAACGGTGGGTGAAACGGCTGTTTCATATCATTCTTGGGCTTGGTGTGATGCAGGCTGTAATTGGAATTTTCCAGGTTATTCTCAGAGTTCCGCTCCCGCTTCGAAATACAGAAGAGCGCCGCAGCATTTCGATCGGGGAAGAAATAAGAGCATTTGGATTAATGGATTCTAGTAATACACTCGGCGGCTATTTAGTAGCGATTTTACTTTTGCTGGCGATGTATGTTTTTGTGTTCCGCCAGCAGATTAGTAAAAAACAATTAATAATATATGGATTAATCGGCCTCGTTTTATTAGCGGGCGTTGGTTTAACATTCTCCCGACAGGCCTTTCTTGCACTCATTGCCTGCTTCGGGTTGATTGGATTGATTTTTAGAAAAAACAAAGCATTCCGTATTATGCTCTTTACATCGATTGGGCTGCTGGTCGTTTTTGTCGCAGGATATGGACTTGCGCTTACCTTTTTTGAAGGCTTTGCGCAGCGAAACCTATATACGCTTGATTTATCTAAAAACTACCGTTATTTAATTATATTAAGCGGACTGCTTGTATTTACCTTCAGCCCTTTTTTTGGCGTTGGACCGGGTATGTTTGGGAGTAACGCTGCTTTCTTTTTTAATTCGAAATTTCATCAGTTTATGCACGAAGACCTTCCGACAACGATGACGACTGTGGATAACAACGCTCTCTATGTCCTGGTGGAGTATGGCGTAATCGGGGTTATTTTACTAGCCCTCATTGCTTTTGTGATTTTGAAAATAAGTGGAAAAATGGCACTTTCCGCTGACTTAAAACAACGGTGGCTTGGTCTTTTCATTATTACGTTTACTGTTGCCTGGTTTTTCATGGGGCTGTTATCAACAGCCTGGGAAAATCACCAGATCGCTTTATTTTTCTGGCTTTTCCTCGGTATTGCAGTGAATTGGTTCAAACGAGAAAACACGGGGGAATAAACGATGCGGATTCTAGTGATTAGCAATATGTATCCTTCACATGAGGCTCCGACCTTTGGCATCTTTGTCAAAAATCAAGTAAAAGCGTTATCGAAACAAGGGAATCAAGTGGGTGTAGCAGCCATAAATAACCCAAAAATGGGGAAGAAGAATGTGTTGAAAAAATACAGCGCATGGTTGTTAGGGACAGCGCGCCGGCTTGCTTTTGGCGGAAAAGCATATGATGTCGTTCATGCTCATTATGCTTTTCCATCCGGCTTGCTGGCACGCTGGTTCCGCCGTCGTTACGGCACCCCTTATGTTGTCACCTGCCATGGCGGCGATTTAAATAAGATGGCCAGAAAGGGTGCGTTTTTCCGAAAACAGACAGAGCGCATTCTTCACGATGCTGCTCACGTGATTGTAGTAGGGCGGGATTTAGAACAACAGGTAATCCACGATTTTAACGTCCCAAAGGACAGAGTGTCGGTTTTTAGTATGGGAGTGGATCGCGCAGTGTTTTATCCCCGGCCGAAGGAAGAAATACAGAAGCTTCTGAAGCTTTCCCAGGATAAAAAACACCTTCTGTATGTTGGTAATATTATTGAAGAAAAAGGGATCGGCGATTTAATTGAAGCTGCTGCTTCTTTGCGGGAGAACGTGCCGGAAGCCGTGCTGCATGTAGTCGGGCAGCCAAAACAGGAAGAATACTTTGAAAAACTGAAACAGCGGATTGGAGAATTAAACTTAACGGAACACGTCAATTTCCATGGACCTAAATCACAAACCGAAGTAGCGGACTGGATGAGTGCAGCCGATGTATTTGTGCTGCCTTCTCATACGGAAGGCTTCGGGTTGGTAGCAGTGGAAGCAATGGCCTGCGAAACACCGGTAGTCGGAACAGATACAGGCGGCTTAACACATTTGCTAGCTGATGATGCTGGAGCTATTGCAGAGCCCCAAAACCCAGCTTCTCTAGCAGAAAAAATGCAGCAGGTTCTGGAAGAAGAAAGCTATAAAAAACAGCTGGTGGAAAATGGCAAACAGCAAGCTGAAGCAAATGATGCCGAACAAATTACAGCAAAAGTGATCAACATCTACCAAGAAGCACAACAGAGGCAGGGTGAAAAAAATGAGCAAAAAACGTAAAAAAGTGTTGTTTATTTCATCAGTCGGCGGGCATTTAACCCAGTTAATGCAGCTGAAACCTCTGTTTGAGAAATACGATTACTATTTAGTGACAGAAAAAACAGAGGTAACGGCTGCCATGAAAAAGGATCATCCGATGTCTTTTCTCGTCTATGGAGCCCGAAATTATCCGATCAGTTATCTCTTTAAATTTTCATTTAACTGTTTAAAATCACTAGGAATTTTTCTGAAAGAGCGTCCTGACGTAGTAGTTACAACCGGTGTGCATACCTCCGTGCCAATGTGTTATATTGCGAAGCTGTTCCGCAAAAAAGTCGTTTTTATTGAAAGCTTTGCGAAAACGTCTTCGCCGACCCTCTCTGGACGCCTTGTCTATCCGATTGCAGACCTGTTTATCGTGCAATGGGAAACGATGCTGAAACATTACCCGAAAGCAGTACATGGGGGGTCGATCTATTGATCTTTGTTGTATTAGGAACACACGAACTTCCTTTCACGCGCTTATTGGACGAAATTGAACAGCTTGTGAAAGAAGAAGAGATTACAGAAGAAGTCCTCGTTCAAAGTGGTCATACCAAATATGAATCAGACCGGTTGAAACTCGTGCCGTTTATGAGCTTTGAAGAAATGGATCAAACCTTTGATGAAGCACGGATCGTTATTGCCCACGGCGGTACGGGTTCGATTATCACAGGTGTAAAAAAAGGAAAGCCGGTAATAGCGGTGCCTAGACTTGCGGAGCATGGTGAACATAATGACGACCACCAGCTTGAAATTGTAGAACAGTTTGATTCAGCAGGCCATATTATAGGCACTGAAGGACCGTCAGAGTTAAAAGAGGCATTGAAACAAGCGGAAACCTTTGAAGCCGTACTGTTTAAAAGTGGAAAAGAAAAAATACTCCGTATGTTGGAAGACTTTATCGACAAAGTGTAAAGTTTGTCTGCAGGGGACTTGTTCTCCGAAAGGAACGTGTTTGTAATGAAAGGCAAAAAATTACTGCAAATAATCGGAGCTGTTGCTGTAATTAACCTTCTGTCGCGGCTGATCGGATTTTTCCGTGAAGTCGTTATCGGCTACCAGTTTGGAACGAGCTATGCTGCTGACAGTGTGGTGACGGCCTATACGCTGCCGAATTTTTTTTACGTGGTAGTCGGCGGAGCCGTAACGACCGCTTTTATTTCGGTTTATACAAAAATTGATGATACGCTTGGCCAAAAGCAGTATCTTGAGCGGGTATTCGGCTGGCTTTCTCTTGCTTTGGTTCTTTTCAGCGGAGGGCTTGTCCTTTTCTCCGAGCAGGTCATTTCTCTGCTGTTTTCTGGAATGGGTACAGAAGAATTTCAATTAACGAACGATTTATTCCGTGTTATGGCACCTGCCACTTTCTTTTTAATTATTTCGATGTGGTTTACAGGTATCTTGAATGTAAATAACCGCTTTTCGTGGGCAGCAGCAGGAACACTGCTATTAAACGGGTCTTTTCTTGGAATTGCAGTTGTTTTTTATCCATGGATTGGCGCCTTTGCGCATGCATGGGGAGCTTTAATCAGTGCAGCGCTTATGTGTGTGTTTCTCATTTATTTAATCCGGAGGGAAAAATTTTTCACATTCCGGTTTCGTCTTGATCGAAGCCCGGAAACGTGGCGGACAATGAAAATGGCTGTGCCGATTCTACTTGGCGGGGCGACCTTGCAACTGTATTTTCTTATTCACCGCATGTTCGCTTCATGGCTTGAGGACGGCTATATTGCTGCTTTAAACTATACATCAAAAATTGTACAGCTTCCGCAAAGTGTATTAATGATGGCGGTTACTACCGTTATTTATCCGCTGCTTTCTAAAAAGGTAGCAGCCAACGAAGAAGCTGGCATCAGCACGCTTTATTTTAAAGGTTTAAGAATGATGGGGCTTTCTATTTTACCTGTTGCTATATTTGTTATTTTGTATGCAGAAGACATTATCCGCGTGATTTTTCAATACGGAAACTTTACCGAGCAATCCACAAATATGGCAGCGCCGCTTTTGCAAATACTCGTCATCGGCATGTTTTTTCACTCAGCGAATTTATATGTGACGCGGTTTTTTTATGCTTACGAGCATTCCATTTTTCCTGTAGCGGTAAGCATGCTGTCCGTGTTAGGCATCAATGTCGCTATCATCTTTCTGTTGATTGATTCTTACGGTGCGGCAGGTGTAGCATGGGGTACATCGATTGCTTCCATATGCAACTTTGTTTTCCTCCTTATAGGCACCCAATTTATGTTAAAATTGCAGAAGACGTCTGATGTAAAATGGGGAAAAGACGTAGTGAAACTATTAACTCTCCTTGTATTGTTTGGAGCAGCACTATTTGGCTGGAAGTCGATAATGACAGCTGGAGGCTCTTATTTTTCAGTAATAACAGGAGCTGCTGCAGCAGCAATCATATTAATCATTTTAATGAAATTACTTAGATTTCAAGAAATAGAAGATATAGTGGAAAAAGTCAAAGAGAGGGTTGTGAAGAAATGAAGTTAGCCGTTGTAGGGACCGGTTATGTTGGTCTTGTATCAGGTACGTGTTTTGCAGAGCTCGGCAACGATGTCATATGTGTAGACAAGCTTAAAGATAAAGTCGAACAGTTGAACCGAAATGAAATTCCAATTTACGAACCGGGCTTAGAAGAATTGGTACGAAAAAATAAAGAGGCCGGCCGGTTGGCATTTACAACTGACTTGAAAGAGGCGGTAAAGGAAGCAGAGGTTGTGCTGATTGCCGTTGGAACGCCTGAAACAGAAACAGGAGCGGCAAACCTCTCTTTTGTTTACGCGGTTGCAGAAGAAATCGGAGAAGCGTTGGATGACACATTTAAAGTGATCGTTAATAAATCCACCGTACCGGTTGGAACAGGAGAGGCAGTAGAAGGAATTGTACGGAAAAGAAAGCCGGAAGCTAATATTGATGTTAGCTCCGTCCCAGAGTTTTTACGTGAAGGTTCTGCAGTCAATGACACCTTTCATCCAGATCGTGTAGTGATTGGCACATCTTCCGAAAAAGCAGCAAGCATGTTAAAAGAACTGCATCTTCCGCTCACAGACAACATTGTTATTACAGATCCACGCAGTTCAGAAATGATCAAATATGCTTCTAACGCCTTCCTGGCGACAAAAATATCATTCATAAATGAAATAGCTAACATTTGTGATCTCTATGATGCCGATGTTCATGCTGTCGCCAAAGGCATGGGACTCGACCACCGTATCGGACCGAAATTTTTACATGCCGGTATCGGTTATGGCGGTTCTTGTTTTCCTAAAGATGTAAAAGCATTGAAATATTTAGCCGAAGATAAAGGGTACCACCCCAATATTCTGCAGGCCGTAAATGACGTGAATGAAATCCAAAGCCGCAAAATGGTAGAACACCTCGACCGCATCTTTGATGGAGATATCAGCGGCAGAACGATTGCCATTTTAGGCCTGGCGTTTAAACCAAATACAGATGACATGCGGGAAGCTCCTTCTCTAAAAATTATACAAGAATTAATGGAACGAGGGGCCTCCATTCGCGCCTTTGATCCAATAGCGAAAGAAAATGCTGAGCAAATGCTGCCGGACGAGGTGGAATATGCTGAGAGTGCACTTGCTGCAATTGACGGAGCAGACGCAGCCTTTTTAGTAACAGAATGGGACGAATGTAAAGCCATAACTCCAGGACAATGGAAGAATTCATTAAAACAGCCAGTTGTGGTGGATGGCCGCAATGCCCTCGATAAAGAAAGCTTAAAAGCAGAAGGAATTATTTATCACGGCATTGGCCGCAAGTAGATTTTAGTATGTGAAAGGGGATGGGGACATGAAGATTCATATGAAAAGCCTGTTCCTTGGGGGAAGTATACTTGGAATAGTGGTACTCACAGGATGTTCACAAGCCGAAGCAGATCAGTCAGAGGAAGCTGCAAGTGCGGAATGGACAGAAGAACAAGTAGCCGAAGCTGAAGAAAGTATTGATGGCACAGAAAAACGAATGGATGATCTCGAAAAAGAAATCAATTCTCTCGGAGGGGAACCATCATTCAGTGATGATCCAATTTTTCCAGATGTCGCCCAGGACTTTCATGCTTTCGAAGAAATTCAGTACTTAGCGTCAGAGGGAATCATCAGCGGTTTCAGTGACGGAAACTTCCGCCCATCGGAAACCATCACACGCGCTCAAACCGCTAAAATGCTGACATCAGCTCTTGACCTGGATGCCCCGGAAGATTACGAGATTCAAGCAGAAGATGTAAGCAAAGAAAACCATGCCTATGACCAGCTGGCATCCTTAGAATACCATGGCATTATGACAGGAAAGGACGGCCAAATGATGTCAGGTGAAGGACTGAAACGTTCGCAGATGGCAGCACTGCTAGTAAGCGCCTATGATTTGCCGGACACTGGGGCTGTACATAGTTTCACAGATATTGATGAAAACTATCCAAACTTCAAAGAAATCAACATTATTGCTGACCAACAGATCACGTCCGAAGCCGGGGAAGCCTTCCGCCCGAATGAAACGACCACACGCGCCCAGTTCTCGTTGTTCATGGCAAGAACAATGGAAGATTACTTTAAAGAATAAAGAACGTCTACAGAACCGCCATCGAGATAGGGCGGTTCTTTTCGATTGCCGCAGTTGGGGTGTGGGATTGTGCATAAAAGGTGGAAAGTTGATCAAAAGAGGCAGGGAGTTGCATAAATCAGGACAAGCGGTTCACAAAAGAAGCAAAGCAGTTGCTAACACATACTCCCTGCAGTCTGATCAAATATGTGGGGCCAGACCCCAATATAGGTGAAGTACCTCGAAACGGTAAATTGTTCATAAAAAGGAGAAAGTTGTGCATAAAAGTAGGGAAGTAGTTGATAAACAGCGGGGAATTGTGCATAAAACAGGAGAAGTTGTTCAAAAAAGGAGCAAAGCTGTGCATTAGTCAGGAAAAGCAATTCAAAGCAGGTCCAAAGTCGTCACTGCAGCCTGCTAAATGTGAGAGAGCAGGTCCCAATAGAAATTGGCAGCCCCCTCCCAATAGTATTTTGTTCATAAAAGATAAAAAGTTGTGCATAAATAGCAGAAAGTGCTGCATTTATCCCCCAAAATTTATACATAAAACGCAAATCTCAGCTCCCATACCTAAAAGCGAAACCACCCTAAAAAAAGAGCGGTCCGAATCATTGCTGCGAACCGCTCTTCATCTATGAAACTATCTTTCTACAATATCAATACCAGTATAATAGTGTTTTAAAATTTCTCGAAAGGTGTGACCATCCTGCGCCATCTTATAAGCTCCCCATTGACTCATGCCGAGTCCATGCCCGTGTCCTTTTCCATCAATAATAAAAGAAGAGGCGGTAGTTCCTACATATTCCACACCGCTTGATGTTCGTACAGCTAAATTCTCATAAGAAACGACTTCATCAGATCCGTCACTATGGCGTATTGTCATGCCTAGCGCGCTGTCATATGATTCTTCGGATCCATCTGCTGTTTTTACTTTTACAGAACTGCTTTCTTCTTCCAGGTCAAACATGGTACTTTTCAGCGTGGTGCCAAGTGACCAGCGCAGCGAATCAGGAGACGATCCTTCTGGCAAGGTTTTGACCTGTTCTTCTCCTGTATTAGCATTAATTCCCTTTGCTTCCATTTTTTGAGCTCGTCCGGCATTACTTTTTTCCACAACTTCCAAACCGGTAAGTTCCCAATCACTGCCTGGGAAGATCGCATTGTCGGCATCTTCTCTTGATAAGTCGACCGTCCAGCTTGTATGGGAATTTGCACTGTGTATGTCATAAGGATCTTTAACTGCTTGAATATATGGCACTTGACTGTTCCACACGTTTTCACTATTGTCCGTGTAACCGCCAGAGCTTGCGTGGAAATAGGCATAAATCAAAGATCCGTTATGTACAGCATACAGTCCTTCGGTATTCCGAATCGCTTCGTTACTGCGGCTGTCTTCTCCGGAACGACCATGATAGATCTGATGAGTGGTTGTATCATAAAGAAAATCATTCGTATCCATATTCACTTTTGCGTAGTTTCGAGCTGCTACAGCTTGTGCTTTCAAAGCTTCTGCCGGCCAGGATGCTGACATTTCCCGGGGCACCACTCCCTTTAGGTAATCCTCCATATCCAGCACATTGTAAAGCTGCAGACGGTTAACTGTATTTTCTTCATCTTCATTATCTTTATCTTGCTCTTCTGTGTCATCTGCTCCGCTTGGGTTTCTTTTTTCTTCTGGTTCAATTACAAAAGATCCCCGGTAATTCGTCTTCTGAAAAGAAGTACCTGCCCGCAGCACTGAAGAGATCACCACATAGTTATCGCTGGAAGGTCCATCTTCTTGCAGAACAAACCCTTCAGAAGATGTTTCACTCTTTTCATCCGATTCTCTGACAGTGACTTCATCTTCCCCATATCGAAATTGTAAGTCATTATCCATGTCTACTGTCTCACCATTTTCTAAATCAATTAATTCATAAGAACCGTAAACATTAACATCAAAATTAGAGGAGGGGACGAGTTTGATGGTCATGGGCTCATCATATAAATCTTCTGGTTCGGCACCGTCCGCCCCATCAGCACTCCAAGCAAGCAGAGGAACAGAAAGAAGAGCCCCAATTATTTTTTTTTACATAATAATTAATCCTTTCTTCTATGTATAGGATTGAAGCTTTAATTACTTTGTTCTTCTTTAAGGTCCTCGACTTCACCTTCGAGTTCCTTAATACGGTCTTCAAGACCTTCAATTCGCTCTTCTAACGGTTCAATTTGAGAAATAACCCAGTCCACACTGGCAAGAACGGGTTCCGATTGAGCGATAGCGGGCGTTTTTACAACGATGGCAAGAGCAAGAATGGAGCTCGCGGCTCCGGCAATAAACCACTTTTTCATAATCACTTGGACCTCCTTTTATGAAGAAATGTAGTGTTTGTTCTTACAACTTGAAAGGGAATGTGAAAGATTAATAGATGTTATTTCTAGTGCATTATACCACCTCTATTAGTTGTATAAAAGATACCTTTGCGTTTAAATAATGGAATAACATGGGAAAATTTTCTTAAAAAATATAGAGCTTTTTTGCGACCTTTATTATCATGGTATCGTCTAACGAATCAGAGTGAATTATTGGTAATTATTTTTGTAAATTTGTGTGAACATCTCCGAGCTGAAACATTTTGTGATATAATTCGATGGTGGAATCAACCAATTTAGAAAAAAAAGACTAGATTCATAGACATACATCTGTTATATCGACTGAATTTTAACTGCAATAAAGAAACTTAAATAAAAATGCAAAAAGCAATTATAAAACATCACAGATTGGGTAACGGTAATGAAGGAGGGTCAAAATGACGACCGCATTAGCACTAATTACATGTTTTTTATTATCTTTATTTTTAACACCGCTCGTAAAAAAATTGGCTTTTAAAATAGGAGCAACAGATCAGCCAAACCATCGAAAAGTGCATAAAGGTGCTATGGCCAGAATTGGAGGGCTTTCCATATATGCTGCTTTTTTGGCCGGGCTTATCATTTTGCAGCCTGAAAATGCGTATATGCCATACATTCTGGTGGCAGGTACAATAATCATTTTAACAGGGTTTTTGGATGACCTTACCGAGTTGTCAGCAAAATGGAAGCTGCTTGGGCAGATTGGCGCAGCCGTTATTGTGGTGGCAGGAGGCGTGCAAATACAATTTATTAACCTCCCGTTTGACGGAAGACTCGAGCTGGGATGGTTCAGCATTCCGATCACTTTATTATGGATTATTGGCATTACCAATGCGATTAATCTCATTGATGGGTTAGATGGTCTGGCAGCCGGGGTATCTTCCATTGTGCTTGCGACTATTTCGGTTCTTGCCATTATCCAGGGAGATATTTTTATTGTTGCTATGGGTATTGCCCTTTTAGGCGGTACTTTAGGGTTTTTGGTTCATAACTTTAATCCGGCTAAAATTTTCATGGGTGATACCGGTGCCCTGTTTCTTGGTTTTATGATCGCCGTTATCGCCCTTCTCGGTTTTAAAAATGTAACTATATTTTCTCTCGTTGTACCAGTCATTATTCTTGCAGTCCCGATTTCGGATACGTTCTTTGCGATTATCCGCCGGGTCGTTAACAAGCAGCCTTTGTCTGCACCGGATAAGTCTCATTTGCACCATTGTTTGCTCCGACTTGGATATTCTCACCGCCAAACGGTGTTGATCATTTATGCATTAAGTGCATTCTTCGGTATATCTGCTGTTATTTTTACGATTTCGACCTTATGGGTATCGCTTGTTCTTATGATGGTTCTATTGATCGGGATTGAGCTGATGGCGGAGCGAATCGGCCTTGTCAGCCACAGTTATCGACCAATGTTAAAGCTTGTAAATAAATTCTCTAATTCGCCAAAACGGCCTTAAATTAAACAGCTCTTCCTGTCAGAGGGAGGGCTGTTTTTATAGTGCGCCCGGCATGTCTAACAGCTAGGTGGTGCAAGTCCACTACAGGCTTGACAGTAGGAACTGTTAGCGGAAGGCAACGGTGTCCATCGTGAGGTGGAATCTGAAGGAAGCCGGATGCAAAATCCTGAGGTGACGAACAGGAACTGGATAGAAGGCTGAATAGGGACGGTTGAGTTTGCTATACAAAACAAAGTCCAATACTGCCCGAATCCCTTACAGTAAATCCAGCACCTACATGGGAGGAAAGTGGTTAGACTTACCCGGGAAGGTCTTAACAGGGTTCCCGACAAGAGGGAAGGAATTTCACACAGGAACAATCATGCCAGTGATGATGAATGTTAAGAAGTCAGCAGAAGCCATAGTAATCCAAAAGGATGAAGGGCTGAACGATAGTAATCCTGGAAACAGTGGAGGTGAGAGAAATACGAAAATCTACAAGAGAATAGGATGGAATCCGAAGGTACAGTAGAAGCGTGTAGTATTTCTCACGGTGAAACTGAAAAAAGGGATGGTGTGCCTAACCTCATCGACAAAGTCGTAAGCCGGGACAATCTCAATCTAGCATACGGAAGAGTCAAAGCCAATAAAGGCTCCGCTGGGGTCGATGAGATGAAAGTGGATGACCTTTTCGGTTACCTTACGCTACACAAAAAAAGAACTTATCCAACAAATAAAACAGGGCTCTTACAAGCCACAACCTGTCAAACGTGTGGAAATACCGAAGCAAGACGGAACAAAACGCAAACTTGGAGTACCAACCGTGCTGGATCGCTTTGTTCAACAAGCGATCTTACAAGTCATAGAGAAGATTATTGATCCAACATTTTCCGACTGCAGCTTTGGTTTCAGACCAAACCGTAGTGCTCATGACGCAATGACATGTGCGAAAGAATACTATGAAGAGGGCTATCGAACGGTTGTTGATATCGACATGAAGCAATATTTCGATACTGTCCCTCACGACAAGTTGATGCACAACGTGGAGAAACACATCAAAGACAAGATAGTACTCCGCCTCATTCGAAAGTTTTCACGAAGTGGGGTCTCCATTAACGGGGAGGTCTTTCCCACGGAAATCGGAACCCCTCAAGGTGGTAATCTTTCTCCCATCCTAAGTAACATTTATCTAAACCAACTCGATGAAGAACTGGAAGAACGGGGACATAAATTTGTTCGATAGGCCGATGACTGCAACATCTATGTTAAAAGTGCAAAAGCAGGAAACCGGGTCATGAAGAGTGTTACAACATTTCTCGAAGAAAAGCTGAAACTAACAATCAACCGGGAGAAAAGCAAGGTTGGGAGTCCTACGAAACGAAAGTTTCTCGGATTCTGTCTGCATAGCACCAAGCAAGGTGTAGGGTTTCGCCCCCATCAAAAGTCCAAAAAGAACCTTGAGAAGAAGCTAACACAGCGGACCAAACGAAACCGAAGTGGGAACATCCGTGACATTATCAAGGAAGTCAACGTTCGGCGCATAGATCAATGGATCAGACGCAGAATAAGGCAAATCATATGGAAACGCTGGAAGAAAGTGAAGACAAAGTATAAGAGTCTGATAAAACTTAAAGTTCCTAAACTAAAGGCTTGGGAGTGGGCAAACACACGGAAAGGGTACTGGCGTATCGCATGTAGTTATTTTCTACACAGAGCCATTTCAAATGAGATTCTCGAAAAGTCGGTTTAAAAAATCTAAACCGACTTTTCGAGAAAGCACACTCAAACTATTGAACCGCCGTATACGGAACCGTACATACGGTGGTGTGAGAGGACGGGGTTAACCACCCCTCCTACTTGATTTCAGGTTTTTAGAGGAAAGACTTTATCGTATGAAAAAGCCGCCCCTTGGGACGACTTTTTGTTCTTACCATTCATTTGTTTGATTCTGGTCCGATTGGTTTTCTTCCGGTGCTTGATAATTATCCTGGTCTTCGGGCTTATCGATTTCCAAATGAGCTTTTAATTCTTGTGAAATTTGCTGAATGGATTCTTCATTTAACTGATAATAATATCCGCTGTCTAAGTTAAGGTTTTGGCCTCCCAGCTGGAGGCGTTCAATGTCTCCGATTGAAGTAGCATAACGATGCAAAGAAACTAAATTTCCAAACGAAAAATTCATTTTCATATGCCTTTCCAAACTGGCAAGAACATCGTCATAATTCCGCAGAGATGAAATGGAGGCACTTCGGCGAATGAGAGCTTCTACAATTTCCTGCTGACGCTCGCCGCGGCCAATATCTCCGCGCGGATCTTGTTTTCGCATTCTTGCATAAGCTAATGCTTCTTCACCGTCAAGCATCTGCGTTCCTTCTTCGAGGGCAATAGCATCATGGTTCCCTTCGCTGTCCTGTTCTGTAAATGCAAAAGGAACGTCCACCTCTACCCCATCTAGAGCATTTATAATTTCAATAAAGGCGTCAAAATTTAATTTCACATAATAATCGACAGGAATATCAAATAATTCTTCAACTGTTTGAATGGCCAAATCTGTTCCGCCAAAAGCATGGGCGTGCGTAATCTTATCTTCGCCGCGCTGTGGGATATTCACAAGTGAATCGCGCGGAATACTAGTCATTTTCACGGATTCTTCTTCTTTATTAAACGTAGCCAGAATCATAGCATCCGTCCGGCCTTCCAATTCGCCGCTTCTGTCATCGACACCTAGAAACAGAACAGAAATATTATCCTGCTTTGGATCAACTGCTGCTTCTCTTCGTTCTGATTTTTCACCCCGATCAAGGGTTTCCTGGGTATCAGCCGCTACATCACTCAGCTTCCAGGCAAAATAGCCGAGTGCTCCTCCCAGCAGTAAAAAAGAAAGAAGGCCGATTAGCATAAATGTTTTTATAATGCGTCTTTTCCTTCTTTTTCGACGCCGCAGCCTAGTATTAGGCACTTCATTACCCATAACATAAATTCTCCTTGTTTTCAGTTTTCGTGCCTTTCATTCTCAATTATTTTACATAAAACACACCTATTCGTAAATGAAATTTTATTGAAAAAAAAGAGCAACAAAAGACAGACTGACATAATTCCCCTTTTTTGTGAGACGGTATCAATATGTATATCGTTACAACCATTGACAAAAAAACCGGGGGAAGTTTTATTTCCCCGGAAATAGTGCAGGAAAAACGGAAATAATTGTGATAAAAAAAGGATTGCTAAGAGATAAGTCGAAACAATGTAAAGGGCAGATTGGGTGCGGATGGAAAAGGTTACTCTTTTTTTAGTGTCACGTCAGTTTCCAGATAAGTCTCTTCTTTTTTTTCCAGATGGCCTTGTCCATTTGTCATATTGGTGATCCAATTAGAAAAGGCTTGGACTTTATCTACAGGAACATAAGCAGAAAGAGAAACATTCTCTTCGTATTCAATATCTTTTATCATATAAGAAGACTGCCTTAATTCGTTTTCCACTTTTCCAAGCCATGTGTAGTCAACCCGGACTGAAATGACTTGCATTAGTTTTCTTTCCACCACACCTGTAGCATTAATGCCTTCTGTTACGGCAGACCCGTAAGCTCTAATCAATCCTCCGGCACCAAGTTTAATACCGCCGAAATAACGAGTGACTACAACACATGTATCTTTCAGCTGGCGTTTTTTTAACACTTCAAGCATTGGAACTCCTGCTGTACCACTAGGTTCACCGTCATCGTTGGCTTTTTGAATTTCATCTTTTTCACCGATCATATAGGCAGAACAATTATGAGTTGCATTCCAATGTTCTTTTTTTATCGATTGTATAAATTCTTGTGCTTCTGTTTCGGTTGTAACACGTTTGACATGTGCAATGAATCGGGACTTATTTATGACAATTTCGTTTGTTCCACTTGGTTTTACTGTATAATAGATTGCAAGCATGACAGAATAACTCCTCCTAACGATGTAATTATACTATAATAATATTGTAAAACTTGAAAACAGGAAGACATGATATCCTATAGTAGACGGTGAAAAAATCACAAATTAGCGCATAACTATGTAATTTCTTGATTTTTTATCGGTTCTTCCGTGTGGGTACATAAGAATGTGCTAAAATAATCATAACGGATCGTGGCAGTCTGTCAAACAAACGAATCCGTCGAAGAGTGGTGACATTTTTGTCAACGAAGCTGACACTCGATGAAATCATCGACAAAATGTTAAATACTGTAGAACACAGCAAAGAACAAATCTTTGAGATCAGCGAAAATTCCCGGGAAGAATATGAAGCGCTGCAGCAGGAACTTACAGAAATCCGGGAGAAAGTCGCTGCCATAATTGATAAATCTGAAAAAACAGATATGCACGCCCGATTTGCGAGAAACCACCTTGCAGAAGTGAGCCGTCATTTTAAGAGCTACAGTAATGAGGAAGTAAAAAAAGCTTATGAGCAAGCAAATGAACTGCAAGTAGAGCTTGCTATACTACAGCAAGAAGAAAAACAGCTTCGTGAGCGGCGTGATCAAGTAGAGCGGCGTCTTTTGCATTTAGAAGGAACCATTGACCGTGCAGAAATGCTCGTGGGACAGGTTTCTGTTGTATATAACTTTTTAGCCGGGGATTTAAAAGAAGTCGGTGAAATTGTAGAAGATGCGAAAGAGAAACAGCAATTCGGTTTAAAGATTATCGAAGCTCAAGAGGAAGAACGAAAGCGGGTAGCCAGGGAAATCCACGATGGGCCTGCTCAGATGCTGGCTAATGTTCTTCTTCGCTCTGAGCTTGTGGAACGCGTTCGGGATGAAAAGGGCATGGATGCCGCCGTTGAAGAAATCCGCGACTTGCGCGTTATGATCCGCTCAAGTTTAGCCGAAGTAAGGCGTATCATTTACGACCTTCGACCAATGGCCCTTGATGATCTGGGACTCATTCCTACATTAAAAAAGTATTTGAAAAACGTCGAAGAGCACACTGGATTAAACATCCTGTTCACTCACATGGGCCGACAGCTTCGGCTGCCGCCGAATTTAGAGGTTGGCCTTTTTCGACTTGTGCAGGAAGCAGTCCAAAATGCGTACAAGCACGCAGACCCCAGGGAGGTAAAGGTGAAAATGGAGATGAAACCTTCTCGTGTTGTTATCGTCATAAAGGATGACGGCAAAGGTTTCGACACGGCCAATGCCTCTAAGGAAAAATCGTTTGGATTAATGGGTATGAGAGAAAGAATAAATGTTTTAAAAGGGGAGCTCACCATTGACTCCGCTCCAAACAAAGGAACCATTGTCATTATACAAGTTCCAGTGGAGGGAGCCAAAGCAAAAGCTTAAAACTTTTCGTTAAGACAAAAAGGGGCTTATGTTAGTTTGGTTTGTGGACAGCAAGAGAATCAGCCGCTTATCTTTTATAAAAATAGAAAAAAGAGAAAAAATAGGATAAAGCGGACATAGCAGCAACACTTATTCAGCAGCAGCCAAAACGCAACGCAATGTAATCGAAAGGATGAGAAGCATGCAGGAAACAATAGATAACACTGTCAGACTAATCCTGATAGATGATCATCAGCTTTTCAGAGAAGGGGTCAAACGTATTTTAGATATGGAACCCAACTTTGAAGTAGTAGCAGAAGGCGACGATGGAGAAGAAGCCATAACGCTCGTAGAAAAAAACGACCCTGATGTGGTTCTCATGGATATTAACATGCCCGGTACAAATGGCGTCGAAGCAACCCGAAACTTAATAGAAAAATTCCCGGACATTAAAGTATTAATTCTTTCTATCCACGATGATGAATCATATGTGACCCATGTACTGAAAACTGGCGCATCCGGTTATTTGTTAAAAGAAATGGATGCCGATGCGTTAATCGAAGCCGTAAAAGTTGTCGGCCAAGGCGGAGCATACATTCACCCAAAAGTAACCCATAATTTAATCAAAGAATACCGCCGTCTTGCTTCTGGAGATGAAGGAGCAGATGATACAGCAGAAATCGGCTTCAAGGAAGTCGAATACCGCAAACCGCTTCATATCCTAACCCGCCGCGAATGTGAAGTACTTCAGCTGATGACGGACGGATACAGCAACCGCATGATCGGCGAATCCTTATATATCAGTGAAAAAACAGTGAAAAACCATGTAAGTAACATCTTGCAAAAAATGAACGTAAACGACCGTACCCAAGCTGTCGTAGAATCCATCAAAAAAGGCTGGGTCAAAGTAAGATAAAGAAAAGCGGTACGCCAATCCTCCAAACGGCGGCCGCTTTTTTGCACGATTGAGGTGCTGCTGCCATTCAATCTGAAGTGTGTGGGGCCAGACCCAGGGTCAGACCTTGGTGGGGGCGTTCATAAAAGTCGAAATGTGGTAAAAAATGAGCGGCAGTTTTGCATAAAAAGAAGAATTTAGTTCAAATATCAGGGATATGGTTTATAACACTGCAATTTATCGGTCACTTCGCTATGAATAGTGAAGGGCTAGACTTCAGGTGTACGAGCAGTATTTCAAATCGTAGTTCGGTCAAATAGGGAGAAATGTAGCGCATACGCAAGGGGGAGTTGTTCATAAAAAGCAGAAAGTAGTTCATATACAAGTGAACGTGGTGCATTACAATGTAAAGTCGGTCACTTTACTATCAAGTGGTACGGGGCCAGACCCTCGAGTAGGACAGAGAATACTATATTGCTGGACTATCAATTACTTAAACAAGTACTCATATATGATAAAAAGTCGTTCATAAATCCGGCAAAGCATTGAATAACCTTCAAAAAACAGGCACTAAATCCCCAGCCGCAGTGCATACCTCTGCCGAAATAGTCATCCCAACTAAATTATTGCATATCCCATACAAAGTCGTTCATAAAACCGAAAAAGCAGCGCAATTCCAAACAAAAGCACTTCATAAATTCACTAACACTGTACATAATCCTTCCAAATCGCTCACCAACCCGTAATAACTCCATAAAACCAGTGCATAAACCTGAAAAACCGTACATATCCACACCATCTCTACACATAACAAGCAAAACCCTGTACATAAAAATTCCGTCTCTGACCACAACGCTCCCGCCCCACTGAAAATAAGAGAAATACTTAATTTTCCTTGCAGAAGATTGTTCGACAACTTATGATAAAAGAAGAACTATGCATAGAAGAAATCTATGAGAGATAAAAGAGAGGAAACAGCTATGGCTAATATCGCGATTGTGACCGACAGCACGGCATATCTTCCGCCGGATGTGACAGCTAATGAAAATATTACGATAGTACCTCTTAGTGTCGTTTTCGGAAACGAGGCGTACGAAGAAGAGGTGGAGTTGTCGACGGTTGAATTTTACAACAAGTTAAAACAGTCCGAGGATCTTCCGACAACGTCGCAGCCTGCGTTGGGAAAGTTCGTGGAAACCTATGAGAGACTTGCCCAAAACCATGAAGCTATTATTACGATTCATTTAGCCAGCGGTATAAGCGGCACCTATCAAACCGCTCTTACAGCGGGCGAGCAGGTGGAAGGCGTGGAAGTCTACGGTTTTGATTCAGAAATCAGCTGCATGCCGCAGGGGTACTTTGTGATTGAAGCAGCGCGAATGGCGCGCGATGGCGAAACGGTGGATACCATTCTTGATCGTCTGAAAGAAATGAAAAAAAGCATGGATGCTTATTTTGTAGTAGATAACCTGAACCACCTGCACCGCGGCGGCCGCTTGAACGGAGCGCAGGCGCTTATCGGCAGCTTGCTGCAGATCAAGCCGATTTTAACATTTGAAAATCAGCAGATCGTACCGTTTGAAAAAGTTCGAACAGAAAAGAAAGCATTGAACCGGGTGTTTGAGCTTTTTGATGAAGCTGCAAAAAATGACACCCCGATCCGGGCTACGGTGATCCACGCGAACCGGCGGGACAAAGCAGAAGAAATACAGCAAAAGCTCTCGGAAAAATATCCTAACGCTGTGGTGGATATCAGCTGCTTTGGGCCAGTGATCGGCACGCATCTTGGCGAAGGCAGCCTCGGTGTCGGCTGGTGCAAAATGTAACCTCCTATGAAAAAAGCCGGGCACCTCCCTCTCCTTCTGCCCGGCTCCATTTTTCCTTATTTCCTATTAAACGAAATACAAGAAAGGAGTAATGCCCATGCGATTTTGTCATGTCCTTTTACAGAACAGCAGCGAAGCAATCTGTCTTCCCGAGCTGTTTATCAACCAATCAGAAGCTGTTAAACACGGCCCGGACGTTATCAGTCAGCTTCCCGACTTGCCCCCTCCAACTCCGCACCACCAACCCTTACCCCACTACCACTATCTGCAAGATTTATTATATGGAAAAGAACTTTTATTTGAAGAAATTCAATTATCATGGGAGGAGTTACATCCATATTTAAAAGCTGGATTAATCACAGTACGTGCTGGGTTGCGTCCTTCGAAAAAGAGCTATATGTGCCGGCGCTGTCACAATACTGACCCAAACCGGTTTGGTATGTTTTATTGTGTTCGCTGTCAAAAAAAGTGTGTATACTGCAGGTATTGTTTAATGATGGGAAGAATCAGTGCTTGTTCTGGATTATTTCGATGGAACGGGCTGCCCCCAACCTTGTCGCAAAATATCCACCTGCATTGGAATGGAATTTTTTCAGAAGGCCAAAAACAAGCCTCAGAGGCAATATTTCAGGCAATAAAAGATAAAGATGAACTGCTCGTCTGGGCGGTTTGCGGGGCTGGAAAAACAGAAATTCTCTTTCCGGGCCTCGAACAAGCACTTCAAAGCGGTGAGCGTGTACTGCTTGCTACTCCTAGAACCGACGTCGTTCTCGAGCTGCTTCCCCGGCTCCAGCGTGTATTTCCAAACGCAAGTATGGCGGGTCTGCACGGAAAAAGTGAAGAAAAACAACTCCCTGCACAGCTAATTATCGCAACGACCCACCAAACGATGCGTTTCACAGATGCTTTTGACATCGTCATTATTGACGAAGTCGATGCTTTTCCTTTTACGGCAGATACCTCTCTCGTCCAAGCTGTTACAAATGCAAAAAAGAAAAAAGCGGCCACGATTTATCTGACGGCAACTCCCACGAAAATTCTCCAAAAACGAGTCCACAAAAATACTCTTTCTGTTACCAAAATACCCCGTCGTTATCACGACCATCCGCTGCCGGTTCCGCGCTTTCAATGGAGCGGGCCGTGGAAGAAGAGACTTGAAAAAGGCCGGCTTCCAGCGCCAATTCAAACGTGGTGCGAACAACGTCTGCAAAGCAGAACTCCAGTTTTTTTATTTGTTCCATCGGTTGAATCACTAAAAAAAATAACGGCTATTTTAAAAAATATCGATGCATCGATTGAAGGCGTTCATAGTGCTGATGAAGAAAGGCTTTCGAAGGTAGAGGCTTTTCGAATCGGCAGCGTAGAACTTCTTGTGACAACTACTATTCTGGAACGAGGCGTAACCGTGCCTGGTGTAGAAGTAGCTGTATTCGGAGCGGAAGAAGATATTTTTACTGAAAGTGCGCTCGTTCAAATTGCAGGTCGTGCCGGAAGAAGCAAAGACCAGCCGGAAGGCGATGTCGTCTTTTTTCATTTTGGAAAAACAACAGCCATGACAGCTGCCCGTCGTCATATTTTGAACATGAATTCGGAAAGGAGAAAAGGATGCTAAAAGCTAGCTTAAATGACAGCTGTACCCACTGTATTTTCTGCGGTGAATTAAAAAACGAATCACCAAGCTGGTCAACCCTATTGCCTCTTGCTCCACCATCCCTCTTATGTGAAAGGTGCAATAACGAGCTGGAAGAAATCACCGAACCGGGCTGTACCCTTTGCAGCCGGCCGCTTCTAGAAAAAAAGAGGTGTGAGGATTGTGCACGCTGGGAAGAAGATCCCAACTGGGAGGGCGTCCTTGATCATAACCAATCGCTGTATCGCTACAATGCACACATGCAGGAAATAATCGCGAAATGGAAATACCGAGGAGACGCTGTTCTGGCTCTTATTTTTAGTGAAAACATCCGGCAGCTCTATTTACGGACATATACCGACTACATCCCGGTTCCGATTCCACTCAGTTCCAAACGTCTTCAGGAACGGGGGTTTAACCAATCACAGCTGCTCGCCGATTTTACCAACACACGTCAAAAATGGTGGAAACGCAAGTCACTTTTACCAGTCACTTCTTTCTTAGAACGAACCCTCCATGAAGAAAAACAAAGTAAAAAGTCGCGCCGGGAAAGGCTTGCCTCTAAACAAAATCCCTTTCACTTGTCTTCTTCCACAGAAATTTCAATAAGCAGTAAAAAATTTGTGCTTTTTGACGATATATATACTACGGGAACGACGGTGCGAAAAGCGGCTCAACGTTTGAAGGAGCAGGGAGCGTCAAAAGTTTGCTCGATTACGCTGGCAAGAGGATAACTTACACGCTGGAGGGAACACGTTATGCAGAACCTGGAAAATTGCCCACGCTGCGGCACATTGTTTGTGAAATCACTTCGTCCGATTTGTAAGGACTGTTATAAAGCAATTGAAGAAAAATTTCAAACCGTGTATACCTTTATCCGCAAACGGGAAAATCGTCAAGCAACGATGCTGGAGGTTGTGGAAGGAACTGGGGTGGAGCGCGAAGATATCACGCGGTTTATTAAAGAAGGACGAATTCATCTCCATCAATTCCCAAACCTTGATTATCCATGTGAATCCTGCGGTAAGGGAATCCGAAAAGGGCGGATCTGCAGCAGCTGCAGAGGGGAAATTGAAGGAGGACTGCAAGCTGAGCAGCGTGAAAAAGAGCGGCACGAACGAGCCAAAGAAGAAGAGCGTAAACACTATACAACGTATCATTCGTTGAATGACCGTCTAAAATGAAGACATTTGTACGAGTTAAATGTAAACTGCGATATCCGATATAGTTAATAAGAAGCAACGTTGTACATTATGCTATGCATTGGGAGGTGAATGCTTTGAATATTAATCCTCTCGGGCCATTAAACAATCCATACAACAAACAAACGGCACCGCAGCGAGCGGATAAAACAGAAGGAACGAAGCAAGAGCGTGACAAAGTGGAAATTTCCAGCACAGCTAAACAAATGCAGCAAGGAGAGGAAATGGACGCGACTCGTCAAGAGAAAATAGACGCTCTGAAAAAAAAGATAGAATCGGGCACCTATCAAGTAGACCCGAAAGCAACGGCAAAAAAATTTATTGATTTTTGGTCCGGAAAATAAAGATAGAAGAAGGCTGCTCCCAAAAGAATCGTAACGGTGATTCTTCGGGGAGCAGCCATCTTCTATGGCAGAAAGAAAGCGGGGAACGTAATGTCAGTTAAAGCTATTTTTGAAACCATGGCCCTGCTCGTTCAGCAGCATAAAGAATTAAATACGATTTCAGCTAAAAAAACAGAGTACGTAAAAGCAAATGATACAAAAAGCCTGGCTGCTCTTTTAAAAAAAGAAAGCAAGCATATTCGGGCGATTGAAAAAACAGAAAGAAACAGGCAGGATGCAGTGGCGGATTTTTTACATAGTAGAGATGAAAAAGAGACAAAAGGAACGGTCAGTATCCTATTAAAGCATCTTCCAGAGAGCTATCATGAACCACTGTTGAAGCTGCAGGAAGGGCTGCTGCAGGAAATGGAAAAGCTTCGGAAAAAAGAAGCACTGAACCGCACGTTGGTCGAAGACTCGCTTCGCTTTGTGCAAATAACAATGGATATGATTCAGCCTGACCCGGAAGCGGTCCATTACAACCATCCGGGAGGCACGGATAAAGACAATCGCGAAGGATATTCGATGTTTGATTCTAAAGCCTAATTAATAAAAAAACAGGAGGGGAAGTCATGACTTCTACTTTTCATGGATTAGAAACAGCGCGGCGCGGCATGACCACCCAGCAATCCGCTCTGCATACGACCGGCCACAACATTTCTAACGCAAATACGGAAGGCTACACCCGCCAGCGTGTAAACTTCGGGCAGACAGAACCGTATCCGAATGCAGCAAGAAACGCTCCGCGTATGCCCGGCCAGATCGGGACAGGAGTAGAAGCGGACTTCATTCAACGAGTAAGAGAAGGATATCTTGATATTCAATACAGAGGCGAAAATGCACAGGCAAATTACTGGGAAACACGTCATGCATCATATGAAAGAATCGAAGATCTAATAAACGAACCTTCAGAAGACGGTATTGGCGGCACGATGGATGAATTTTGGAATGCGCTTCAGGATTTATCAGTAAACCCTGAAGATTCTGGTGCTCGCTCGGTTGTCCGCCAGCGGGGTATTGCCCTTGCAGATACCTTTAATTATGTTGCCAATACATTGCAAGCTAATAAAGATGACTTGAAAGGAGAAATAGACACTAAAGAAAAAGAAGTGAATTCTTTACTCCGTAAAATTCATGATGTAAATGAGCAGATTGGGCGTATGGAGCCTCATGGCCAAATGCCGAATGACCTTTATGATGAACGTGACCGTTTGATTGATGAACTTTCAGGAATGATGAATATTGAAGTACAAGAAAAGAATAGTGGTGGTCAAGCCCTCGATGCGGCCGATGGTATAGTTAATGTCTACATGGTTGATGAAGATGACAATAGAATTACTAAACTTATAGATGGAGAAAAGAGAGAATATAAAGAGTTGTCCATCAATTCAAATGGAGAAGAAGGAAACCATGCTTTTGTTACTGATGCTAAATTTGAATGGGTGAAAAAAGCGGGAGATGATATTAGTAATGAAAGTGGAAGTGATGAGGATATAGAATTTGTTAATTCTCCTGGTAAACTAAAAGCTCTTGTAGAATCTTTTGGTTATAAAAATGAAGATGGAGAAGTAACTGGTACCTATCCAGATGTTATGAATAAATTGGATGATATGGTCTATACGTTTGCATCTGCGTTTAATAAACAGCATAGGGACGGCTACGGCCTAAATGAATCAACCGATATATCATTTTTTGACTCGGGTAATGCAACAAAAGATAATAAACAAGGTGCGGCAAAAAATATATCAATGGATGAAAATATTGAAGATAGTGTAGATAATATCGCTGCTGCTTCTGAGTATGAAGGAGATGAAGAAGATGCTTATGCAGGGGACGGCTCAAATGCTCAAAAACTATCAGACATAAAGGATCTAGATTTAGGATTTGATGGCAGCACCACAAACGTGCAAAGTTATTATCGGAATTTCATTGGTGAATTAGCTGTTGATACGGACGAAGCAAATCAAAAAATGAAAAATACAGATAATCTGAGAGAAAGTGTTAACAACCGTCGTAAAGAAGTAAGCAGTGTATCTTTAAATGAAGAAATGACCAACATGATTCAATTTCAGCATGCCTACAACGCATCTGCAAGAAACATTACTATGATTGATGAAATGTTAGACCGAATCATTAATAACATGGGAGTTGTAGGCAGGTAATATCCTGAGGAGGGGCAAAAATGAGGGTTACTCAGTCCATGCTGGCTCAAAACTCGCTGCGGCATATGAGCCAGAGTTATAACCATTTAGGAACATTACAAGATCAGCTGTCCACAGGAAAAAAAATAACGCGTGCTTCTCAGGATCCTGTAGTGGCTATGAGCGGAATACGATATAGAACACAATCAAACGAAGTGGCACAATTTCAGCGTAACTTAGGTGAAGCTTACAATTGGATGGAAGCGTCAGACTCTGCCTTAGATAAATCCACACAGGCCCTGCAGAGAATACGAGAACTAGCAACACAGGCTGCAAATGACACATATGAAGAAGGGCAGCGCAGCAACATGGCAGAAGAAGTTACTCAGCTTTTTGAACATCTCGTTTCCATGGCGAATACACAATCAAACGGCAAATATATTTTCAACGGAACAAATACTACAGAACAACCGGTTACTTTAAATGATGAGGGAAAGATTGATGAAGTTTTAAGCAACACTGGTGATGTAGAAATCGAATTAATGAAAGGGGTGAAAATCCCCGTGAATTCAGAAGCTGGCAAAGTGTTTAACAGTAAATTTTTTGAGGATATTAAAAAATTAATAGAAGACCTTGATGATCCTGATATAGAAGGGGAAGACCTTACTGGTTCTATCGAGACTATCGATAAACATATTGACATTATGGTAAATGAACGAGCAGAAATGGGCGCGCGTTTAAATCGAATTGAAATGATGGATGAACGCTTGGGGAAACAAGAGGTCATTGCAGAGCGTATTCTTTCAGACAACGAAGACGCTGACATGGTAAAAGTGATGATTGATCTCATGAGCCAGGAAAATGTACACCGGGCTGCACTCGGTGCAGGCGCCCGCATCATTCAGCCGACGCTGATGGACTTCCTGCGATAATAAGAAAAGCGCGCGCAGGTTAGCCTTGAAAGGCAAATGTTCCAGACAATAAAAACGTACTTCCACAGGATGTGGTGACTTTTGCGTTGCACTTTCATCTCCAAAAACGCTACGTCCTGTGGCATTGGCGACATTAGCACGTCCTGTGCGTTGATGTGTGCGTATTTAGCAGAAGGATCCCAAGGACGTCGAAGCCTGTGACAACGTTGAACTAACCCACCTGTGTGGCCCACCGTGAGGCTGGGCGCTGATCTAGACATCAAAATGCATAAAAAACGGCGAAGGGAGCTGACCGATGAATATGCCAATTGTTGAAATAACAACTACGAAGGCAGAGCTTGGAATGAAAACATCCAGGCCGCCGCTGGAAATTCGCCAGCCCCCGGCCGATATCGAAATCAACCAACATTTCAATGACACCGTTGAGATTTCAACGAAAGCAGCGAAAGTAAATATTGATCAGTCCGAAGCGTTTGCGGACGCTGATCTCATTCCACCTTTGCAGCAAGGTGATCAATTTGCTGCCAAAGCAAAAAGAACCGCAATGGAATACGTTGCCAAAAAAGCCCAGGAAGGCGAACAATTAAAAGCGGTGGAAAAAAACGGCGGAGGCGGAAAAGCGATTGCTGCAATTGCCAAAGAAAACGGCAAGTTGATCGAAAAACAAGTAGAGCTTGGGTTCACACCAGAAAGTGCCTTTAAAGTGAAGTTTGACGCAGAACCTGGAGACATCTCGTTTCAAGTCGAACGAGCAGAAGCGGACATAAATGTTCAAAAAAACGACCCAGAAATCAACATTCCGCGCTGGGAAATCCAGCACTACTTGAAACAAAAACCAAGCATCGAATTTCATGTGAGCGGAGAACAAATCAATCGAAGATTATAACATGAAGGGGGATCCCATACCCGTGAAACTGCAAACCAAACACCTCGGTGAAGTCGAGGTTCAGCGAGAAGACATCTACACTTTTGAGCAGGGCCTGCCAGCGTTTGAAGAAGAAACGTCCTTTGTGCTGCTTCCGTTCAGCAAGGAAGACGTATTTTTTATTTTACAATCTCTGAATACCCCAGAGTTAGCTTTTGTTATCGCCAACCCTTTTCATTTTTTCAATGATTACCAGGTGAAGCTTTCGGATAATTTGATCGAGCAGCTTGACATTGAAAAAGAAGAGGATGTGGCGATTTTTTCCGTATTAACGCTGCAGGAGCCGTTTAGCGAAACGACGGCTAATCTGCAAGCGCCTATCGTATTGAATATCGCAGGCAAAAAAGGCAAGCAGTTTGTGATGAGCGAGTCCGGTTATCAGACCAAACACTCTCTTTTTCCGCAGCAGTCGAAAGCCGCAGTTAATGAAAAGGAGGGCCAATAATGTTAGTGCTCACCCGGAAAACAAACGAATCTATCCAAATTGGCGACGACATTGAAGTGAAAGTGATAGCAGTAGACGGCGAACAAGTGAAGATTGGAATAGAAGCCCCGAAGCACATTGATATCCATCGAAAAGAAATTTATCTCGATATTCAACAGGAAAACAATGCCGCAGCAGGAGCCGGGAGCCTTGACATATTAGAAAAATTGTCACAGCAGCTGAAAAAAAATTAAAAACTTTAAAATGGCTTATTTTTTGGCCTAATGACCTAGAAAAAATGGAAAAATTTTTTAAATAATTAATACTTCGGCGGGCGAAACATATATAATTAGGTCTATGGTAGTGTGACCTTTAAAATAAAGGAAAAAATCGGCAAAAACAAGGGGTACTCTCGTGCCCTTGTATATATTTTCAGTTATAGGTAAGATTTAGAAAGATAATAATTAAAGTTATATAGGGTATACTCCCCCATTTATGATAGATAGAGAGAAAAACAGATGTACGGGTAGCGTGGTGAAAGTGTGTAGAGATAAAAAAGCTCCACAGCGGGCAATACACTTTCAGGTCACTTCAGGAGGAATACATAATGGCAAAATCTCATCGTAACGATGCAGGGAACAGGCTTCCCACGCTTTTTTTGGATATGGAAGGGAATGGTCTATTAAAAGAGGCAGGAGCGACCCTTGGCAAAACGGTTATCGAAGCAGAATCCTCCCAGGTAATGTCTCTTTTTGAAAAAGGTTTAAAAAAAGACACCATTTATTATTCGGTTTGTGATGAAGAGTCAATTTATGATAAAGTAAATCAACTGCAAGATGTGAAATGCTATTTTCGTTTAGGTATTAACCTTCCAACTCGGGCAGCAGAACTTTTAGATAAGCTTCTTCACAAAGAAGTTTCTATTATTTTAGCTTCCGACCGAGATAAAAATAAATGGCTTGATCATTTTCAGCGCTCTCAATCTTTTCTGGTTTACATTGATCCCATGTTCCAGCCTCATTTGATGCAGAGGTATCGAACGCTTCAAGAGCAGGAAGAACAAGATCCTGAACAGGAACTTGAACTAGACATAGAAAAAGCGAGAAATACGTTGTCAGACGCCGAAGTGCGCATTTTCGAAAAAATTCTAGAAGGAAAAAGCAACCGCAAGATAGCGGAGGAATGCTTCCTGGCTGTAGCAACCGTAAACAACCATGTCAGTCATCTTACAAAAAAAATGAGAGCCAACGACCGAACTCATACCATTAAAAGAGCGATTGAAGAAGGCTGGATAAAAATTTCATAAATTTATTAGAAGAAAGCTGATCTGTCTACACGATGAATAAACAGGTCAGCTTTTACTATTTAATATAAATCTTCTTCAAAAAATATGGTAAAAGCTTCAAAGGCTTTCATTTTTTGCAGTCTCAAACTATACGGAGATACATCAATATGTAACTCCTGTCCGTCATAAAAGGTAATAACAGAATGGAGCTCTTGATCAGGATGTGGCGAAATCGATTTAATATGGTAAGGAAACAGCCAATGACATTCATACAACCGCGGTGAATGAGTAGGCATCGCACCAATTTTCTTAAAGACATTCATTGGTACAGGAATTTTACTCTTTACCCCCGTTCGGTACTTCACCGCATCCTTTCGGCCATCGTAGCTTGATCCACCAAGCAAGCACCCTTCAGAAATAATGTTCATTGACTTCTCTTCTACAAGCATGACACCCTTGTTTCGTTCATAGATCTTGCTTTGCCCCTCTATCTCAAATGCTGGAACAATGGCCATCGTGCTGCGTGATATTAGGTATTCATCTAAAAAAGCTAACTCTGGCAATTTATAAGTCCCCCTCAATTTTTAATGACGTCCTAAAGTCCACCCCTCCTTTCATAAATAAAATTATAAAATAATTGTTACAATTTTCCTAGAACTATTTTTAGGAATCCTCTAATAACTGTAACAAATGGCTTATGGTAATATAGAAAATCTTAATTTAAAGATCTTTCTAATTAGAAAAAATATACAAAAAACATAAGGCAGAGTTAAATAATGATTATTTACAAATAAACAAAATCATATTCAATCATTCTTAACATACCCGCACTAATACTAAACTTTTCCGGCATTATCAACGTGGAAAGCTTAAAGAAGAAAAATCAATAAATCTATCAAAAGAAATACGCAAAAAGACTTAACAAATCATTCCAACCTCCGATATTAGAAATGTAAAGGATAAAAAAACCATCCTGGCGGCCGACAGAATGGCACACTATCCAACAATCGAACGTTTCACCCACAAGGACGTGGACCGGAACGTAAAACACACATTCAAGGAGGAATTTTTACTTATGATTATTAACAATAATATCCCTGCAATGAATACCCACCGTCAAATGGGTATCAACCAACAAGCGAACCAAAATTCAATGGAGAAGCTGTCTTCAGGTCTTCGTATCAATAAAGCTGGAGACGACGCAGCAGGCCTTGCGATTTCCGAAAAGATGCGTGCACAAATCAACGGTTTAGATCAAGCAAGCCGTAACTCTCAGGATGGTATCTCCATGATTCAAACAGCAGAAGGTGCTTTATCTGAAACACACTCCATCCTTCAACGTATGCGTGAGCTGGCTACTCAAGCATCCAATGATACCAATGTTGATGTAGACCGTGATGAAATTCAAAAAGAAATGAATGAACTAACTTCTGAAATCAACCGTATTGGGAATACGACGGAGTTCAACACTCAGGAAATTTTGAAGGGTGATGGAGGCTCTAGTTTAGATAGCACTGGATTAGTTGATGGTGGAAAATTGCAAGGTGGAGAAGACGTCGACTATACTCAAGCTACACAAACTACAACTATTACTGGTGCAGCTGATCATGCTGATGATGGTATAGAATGGGATTTAAATGGTGTAAGTATAGATATTACATTTGATGGTGAAGAGGGCAACCTAGCTGATGCTGATGAAACTGCTGAATTTCTTAGAACGAGATTACAAGAAGAAATTGATAATAATGATGTCTTAAATGGGAATTATGAAGTGACTGGTACTGGCGATGAGGTTACTGTTACAGCTACAGAAGATGGGGAATTTAAAGGTTCGGCAGGTACTATAGGTACTGAAACTGTTACTGATACTAATGGTAATACTTTTGGCGCTACTGCTGGTGGTGCAGATAGTGGTACTACTACCCCTGCCATTGCAGCTTCAACAGCAGTTGATTTTGCTGACTTAGAAGGCGGTGATGCTGCTGAAACTGATGCAAATATTGAAGCGCTTGTAGGTACAGGTATGACCATTAATGGTGAGCAAATTGAATTCTATAATGCAAATGATGGGGAGTATTCCGGCGAAGCAACTGGAGTTAATATAAGTGATGCATTAGTTCCTACAGCTGCTAGTGGTAAGGTAGATCAATTAGTAACCTCTATTGCTGAGCAAGTCGGGGGCGACATTGAAGGAGTTGAGCTTAAAGCAGGTGACGGTGCAATGCAATATTTTGATGAAGATGGAAATGCACAAACTGCTTCTACAACTCACCTAGTAATTGAAGCTTCTACAGCTGGGGAAAGTGGAAATGACCTTGAAATTAGTGATGGCGGTGTTAAAGAGGATTTTTCGGCTTCTTTCCAAATCGGTGCAAATCAAGGACAAAGTTTGACTGTTGATATTAATGATATGCGCGCCAATGCACTGGGTATCTCTGGCACGACAGCCGGCGGAGAAGTCGATGGTGTTGAAGATGCAGCATTTACTGAGAATAGAAATGTAACAGATGGAACAAACAGCACTAATGTTGAATACGCATTAGATGTATCCACACATGATAGTGCGGCAGCAGCTCAAACCGTTATCAATAATGCTATCGAAAGCGTTTCAGCTGAGCGTTCTAGTCTTGGTGCATCCCAAAACCGTTTAGAACACACAATCTCTAACTTAGACAATTCTGCTGAGAACCTATCAGCTGCAGAATCTCGTATCCGTGACGTAGACATGGCAGCGGAAATGATGGAAATGACTCGTTCCAACATCCTTTCTCAAGCTTCACAATCTATGCTCGCACAAGCAAACCAGCAACCACAATCCGTACTACAGTTGCTTGGATAATAGAATTCATCAATATAGAGGCTCTAGTTATTATACTAGAGTCTCTCTTTAAATTTAGGGGGGAATTAATGACTAGCTTTAATCAATTGCAAAAGAATTTTTGGAATTAAAGGAAGACCAGTACTTTGAAATAGTGGAACAGTTTTGTGATAGAAATGAGCTTAAAGGAATTGATGGTATACATGGGTTGTTATCTTATGTTAAAAAGTTAAGAACTATATATTCTAGGAAAAGGTCAGAACAGAGTGATTTAAAGTCATTTTTTGAACTTTCTTTTGCACTTTGGTCCATGGAGACTATGGGGCGAATTGATATAGCTGAAAATGTTGCTAAGAATATGGAGCATAGAGGCGCTCATGGTGATACATGTGCTTATTTAACTGATAGTGAAGTAAACTACTTTAGGAGTTTTGAGAGCGAAATTATGTTTGCTTTAAGGTTATTAGAAAGTAACCAAGATTTTAGAGTAGGTGACATAGGTGAGCCAGATTTTATTTTGGAAAAATCAAAACTTTCTATTGAAGCTTCATCAAGATTAGGGTTGTTTCAAGCTATATTAAAGGCTGTAAAGCAAATCGAAAAATTGAATATGATGGCATTGTAATTCTTGTGTTAGATCATATGGTTGCAAGGAAAATGATTACTAATGCATCAAATGTATTACCAAATGATATTCATGAGATTATACTAACAGGACTGCCGAATCAAGATAACTTCAAAACAATAGGTGCAATAGCTGAGTGGGTAAAATGGGACAAGGCAGAATTTCATCCATCCGCAATAATGCCAATAGCCCATAGAAAAAATATGTTAGTTAATCATAAGGAAAATATCTTGAGAAAATACTGGCAATGTATGACTATAGATAATATTGCAAATAAGAATATAAACCTTCCCTTACAATATAGAAAATATCTCTAATTTAGATACTAAAAAAGAAGGAAAAGACTTCTTTAGGGAAAAATGGGCATAATAATACACAGAAAGCAGTGAGCGAACGGAGAAGCATCTTGATGTAATGAATCAGAGTCTACAGCTGTCAGAGACGGTTTTAGAAGGGTTGACACATGTTCAAAAACAGCTCAATGACATGAAATACCCTGAGGCAATACAGTTGATGGATGATGTCGTTGATGGGTTTGCATCAATTGAGAATTCAGTACGTCCTGTTTTGGGGACATGAACGATACAGAATCAGCAAAAGCACAAATCGACAAGGTTCAGGAAATCCTGGAGCAGGTCGTGAACTCGAAGGGCATCGATATGGGAAAGTACAAGAGATCCTGCAGTTTACGCTCATTCCACAATTCAAGTAGTTGAACGACGACGACGAATTGGAGAAGGGATTTCAACCGTTCGTTACATCTTGATCAGTACACGATGACATAGCGAAAAGGAGGAGTTGCCGACATTGTGAAGGTAGCTCTTTTTCTTTTTGGGACAAATAGGGGAAAGAGGGATGTGTCCGGAAAGCCCCTACTTTGAACGAATACTTCTATAATTGTTAAAAATACATAACCAGCAATGAATGAATAATCATTCCATATATTATTATAAAGAACAGGTGCTTGCGATCAATTGATTCTGTTTACAAGTTGTAAATGTCTCTACTTCCATTTTAGAGAGTAGGGGCTATTTTTATTTTAGGAGGAAGATACGATGAAACATTATGAGAACACAGCACAATTACCATTACCGCTTGTGAATGAAGTAAAAGAGGAAAGAAAGGAGCCAAGAAAACGGGGTAATATTGTCAGCGTAAAATTAGCGAGGGAAACTAGTTTGATGTAGTGATAAACGAAAATTACTTCTCCGGATGATGCACAACAGCTGTTTCATCAGTTTTTACCGGAAGTGGATAGAACATTTCGTTGTCCTTTGCCTCGACACCAAAAACAGCCAACTGCCATTCATGCCTGTCATATTGGAAGCTTAAATGCTTCGGTCGTCCATCTACGTGAAGTCCTAAAGCCAGTCATTCTAGCCAATGCCTGCTCGGTGATTGTGGCACATAACCATCCATCAAATGATCCTTCCCCATCAAGCGAGGAAATCGAAGTCACCAAAAGATTAACTGAAGCAGCAAGAATTATAGGTATTAATTACTGGATCATGTCATTGTCTGTGATGAGTCATTTGTATCTCTAAAGGAGGCAGGCTATGTATAAGTTAAGTCTGGTAGAAAAAGTATTGTTTGTAGGCTATTTAGTGAATGAAATGGCATTTCTTGGGAAGATCACATGTTTTCACAGGAGGAAGTGTTTCCCCCTCATCTGTTGGAATCTTTGCCAGAGCCGTTTTGCTTTCATGTGCAATGGAAGATGATGCAGAAGATCGGCAGTGGTTGTTTAACCTAGTAGAACCTCCAGATGAGGAGGGTTACATTGGCTGGGCAGTCTGTCAAGAAAGCAATTTGGGGAGTCCCCTGTTTGGTTTAGTAATGACAAATATATGTAGGAAATCAACAGTCAGGCAGATGAATACGTTTTATCCCGTGCTTTTGATGTGATTTTGCCAGAGGCCAGTAATGTTTCTGTCACGATTAATTTTCAAGTCGGAGCCAATTAGGGGCAGACCATGACCATTAATTTGAAAGATATGCGTGCAGCTGCCTTAGGTATAGCTGGTGAAGAGGGAGCGGCGATAGAATCCGCAGACGGTGAAGCAGAACCATGTACACTTCTGGTGATGGTGTTGCCGAAGGAACGAATGATGAAAAATACGCATTAGACGTATCCACTCATGAACGCATCGATAGCTGTTTCTATTTTTGACGATACTATCGAGAAAGTGTTTTCGGCCGAATCACGCATACGTGATGCAGACATGGCTTTGCAGATGACAGAGTTTACGAAAAATAATATATTAAATCAATCCGCAACAGCCATGCTCGCCCAGGCCAATCAGCTTCCGCAAGGACTCTTGCAGCTATTTAATTTAACTTATATAATAGACTTCGGCAAATCCGGGGTTTAGAGAAATGTTTGTTATGGAAGACATCGAAGGATAAAACGGTTCAAACCTCAGGCAGGGCGATATTGTGACTTTCACCATAACAAACTAGTAATCTATCAAGACTTCAGCTTGTGCTGGAGTCTTTTTTTAAAGAATAACCTTATAATTTCACGGAAAGCAGCCGATATAAATAGTACACCTCATGGAGAGAAAGTAGTGACTATAATGGAAAAACAATTACCGGTGATCCAAAAAGTACTTGAGTTATCGGAAACCATGGGAGAAGGGCTTCAGCATATTCAATATCTTTTAAATGAAGGAAAGATCGAGTCGGCCCTCCCGTTGTTTGAAGATGTCATTTATGCTTTTTCCGTGTCAGAACAATCCCTTCAGCCAGTGATTGAATCGCAGCATTTCGACACGATACAAGCACAGCACCATACATTCAGAGAATCTCTTCAGTATATCGTTACGATATTAGAAAAAGGAGAATTTGAAAAAGGTAAAGAAGTGCTTCAGTTTACGTTGCTGCCCCGCTGGAAAAAGTGGAGCAGCACCCTGGAGACTTCCTTTCGAGCTTATCTCGTATCCTAACAACAAGGAGGTGGAGAGATGGAGATTGCAGCTATGTCAATCGCTATGAGCCAGGGTCAGGTGAAACAGCAGGCTGGTATGTCTGTGCTGAAGCAGGCAATGGATACAGGAGAGCAGCAAGGAGATTTTGTGAATAAAATGTTCGATCCTTCTGGGACAAAAGCCGTGCAGAAGCGGCGGAACCGCATAAAGGTTCTTCTGTTGATATTTCCGTTTAAGAAAGTGAGCAGCCTTCTCCGACTCTGGGGAGGGCTTTTAAAGGAGTTAGGACGATGACGGGATCTCATAAGGTTTGGTGTGATGATTGCGGGAAGCTGACGCCTAAGATGGGAGCAGGTTTATGTGCAGACTGTTTTCCAGGCTATCATGACGATTATTTAAACGTGAGGCAGTATGTGAAAGAAAGCCAGGAAGCAACAGTGATGGAGACAAGCGTTACCGGAGTCACTATTGACCGCATTCGCAAAATGGTACGCGAGCGTGCGATATCTATTAAAGGTACATAATTATCTAAAAACTTTAAGAAATAAACCGATATAATGTAAAACCTATGGGGGATGGAGGATGGTACAATGGGTTTTTCTATATCAGGAAGTAACGGAGATGTTTCACGCTCTTTGCTAGACGGACAGAAGACAGAACGTTCGACGACTGAGAAAATTCAGCATGTAACGAAAGATCACCGGGCTGCGATGCTTGACTCGAAAGAACTTAGAGCAGGCAGACGGTATGAATAAAATGCTTGAAGCCAGTTACACGGACTTTTAATTTAATGTGCATGAAGATCTTGACCGGATTTACGTGCAGGTGCTTGAGCGGGAAACGGAAGAAGTGGTCCGGGAAATACCGCCTGAAAAATTTTTAGATATGGTCGCCTCTATGCTCGAGCAGGTCGGTATATTGGTGGATGAACAAGTATAAATAAAGCGTAGCAGTTCCTTTTTCGGAGCTGTTTTTTTTATTTTTCTTTAAATCTATTCAAATGTATCCGATATAAATATCAGACAACAATAGAAAGAGAGACCGTAACTGGCTCTCTTTTTTCTATTATAGGAGGTACGGACAAAGTGGATAATAGAATAACAGGATTTGCTTCGGGGATGGATATTAACCAAACTGTTCGGGATTTAATGCAAGCAGAGAGACAGCCGCTTGTGAAAATGGAACAGGACTCATTGAGACTGCAATATGAAATGGAAGACTACCGCGAAATGAACCGAGAGTACCAAAACTTCCATAATTCTATTTTTGATGGAATTATTCGTCGATCGAACACAACCGCTAAAGAAGCAACCAGTTCCAATGAGAGTTTGGTAGGAGTGAGTGCATCTGCAGACGCAGTCGAAGGGAGCCACACGATTTTAAATGTCACTCAGCTTGCTGCTGCTGCTTCAAATGTCAGTGATAATCCAGAGGCTGGGGATGGCGAGCCTCATGTGACAACAGCAGATGGCATGGAAGTGTTAAAAGCAGATCAGGCATTAGGAGAACAAATCGATCTCGATTGGGATGAAGATGGAAATTATACGTTTGAAATAACGACCTTTGGAGAAGACGGAGAGAATACGGAAGAAATTACATTTAGCGAAACCGACAGTTTAAATGATATCATCGATCAGTTGAATCGTTCCGGTGCTGGAGTCAGTGGGTTTTATGATGAAAATGCTGGGAAATTTTCTATTACCCGGAGCGAAACGGGTGTATTTAATGAAGATGGAAATGAAATTAATTTTAATGGTGACGCCTTTTTAACAGATGTGCTCCACCTCGATGAAACCAATGAAACTGCCGGCCAAAATGCAAAGTTTGAGCTGAATGGCATTGAAACCGAACGTACATCCAATCAATTCAGCGAGAATGGTGTGGAGTTTACATTAAAAGATGAATTTGATACGCAGGTTAATGTGAGTGTAAATCCGGACACCGAAGGCATCAAAGAGACGATTATGGGTTTTGTGGATGATTACAATGAAATGCTTGAAAACACCAACGAGAAGCTGAATGAAGAATACTATAGAGACTATCCGCCTCTTACCGAAGACCAGCGTGGTGATATGACTGAAAAGGAAATTGAACAATGGGAAGAACGGTCGCAAAGCGGCTATCTTCACCGTGATGATATATTAACAAGAGGGTTAAATACGATGCGCCAGGATATGTATGAAGAAGTTGACACCGGAGAAGGAGCAGCTTTTTCGCATTTAACTGAAATTGGCATCACGACGAGCAGTGATTACCGGGAACGGGGTAAGCTGGAAGTAGATGAAACTGCCTTAGAGCAGGCCATTCAAGAAGATTCCGAAGCAGTCTATCAATTGTTTGCTGCTGACGGTGATTCTTATGAAGAAAAAGGTCTGGCCCGGCGGGTACGGGATTCCCTTGATAGTACGATGGACAGCATTGCCGAACGAGCAGGTGGTCCCACTGTTCCGTCCCCTGATCAATTTACCATCGGACGTGAGATGACACAGCTTGAGGACCGCATGTCTAACTTTGAACGGCGTATGCAGCAAACCGAGGAACGCTACTGGGATCAGTTTACACGCATGGAACAGGCCATGGCCGAAGCAAATGCGCAGGCACAACAGATGCAGCAGCAAATGGCCGGCATGGGCGGAGGCGGCATGATGTAAAAAGTACATTCATTAAGGAGAGCAGGGCAATGATGCCTTGCTCTTGTTTATATTTGGAAATGTACTAAACGTTCTTTTCACTTGGTAGAAAACAAATGTTCGTGTATAGTGGAAGGGAAGAATGGAGGGATATCCCATGGAAGGTGTGTTAAAAAGAGCATTAGAAAGTGGGAGACCTGTTGAAATTATTTATGAAGCAAAAGACGGCACCCTCAGCCAGAGAAAGGTAACCATACACCGCATGAACGAGAAAGACGCCCTGGTGTGGTGCCATACCAAAAACGGTCTTCGCTCCCTTAAGATCCAGAATATATTATCGGCAAGTCCGGTACGAAAAAATCATGCGTAAAATCACCTAAAAGTCTTTCCAATAAAACAAGATGGAGGCTGTTCTGGCCCCCATCTTGTTAAGAAGAATATAAAACGTCTTTATTCGAGTAAAGCTTGGATAAAGCGGTAAGTTTTTCGTACCAAAATTGAATACAAGATCCTAACGTCAACGCTACGACAACCGTTCCTATTCCCACAGGACCTCCGATTAGAAAAGCTGTTCCGGCGACGACTACAGCAACAAATGTTTGGGAGGCACGTATGGTCCAATTAAACCGCTCACTGAAAGCGAGAAACAATTGATCAATCGGAGCTCGTGGAAAGCCAGGCATGATATAAATAGCTACTCCTAAACTTACCAATATAATCCCGGTGATAAAGACAATGATTTGAGCAAATAAAGGAGCAGAGGTTAAATGAACGTTTTTAAAAACGACCTCTAGCCAAAAGTCTAATATGATTGTCTCCAATATTAAAGGAATGATAGCCCAGTATTCTGGACGTTTCGATAAAAGATACCCATTCACAAAAATAAAGATTAATTGAAAGAATCCATACCACATGCCTACGGTCAAACCGAGCTGTTCGGACAGGCCGGTGAAAAAAGCAGCCCAAAATCCTGCGCCCATTTCCGATTTAACCAGCAATGTTACACCTAAAAAATTAATAACTATACCGAGAAGATAGAAGAAACATCGGTTCAAGTAAGCAATGGACATACGTTGGCCCCCTTTCTATGAAATCTATTATATATAGATAGTAAATATAAGATGTAGTGAGTATTACACATATATAATGACATAAACACGTTTTAACCAGTTATATAACCGTATAAAACGTAAAATAATTATATATGACTGATTTTAATAACGGAAGAGTCTTTTTAAATCTCGGAATATTTAATTTTATAGGGATATGTTATCGTTTTATTATTCTGAACATTTGTGATAACATGCAACATAGGAGGGGATACCGATGGTGTCAGGTTCTATAGAAAATCAATCATTTACGATTTCGATGGATAATGATTTGCATCTTCGAGGAAATGTTCATGCTCCGGCTGCACGTACGAAAAAGCCGGTGGTCATTATCTGTCATGGCTTTAAAGGATTTAAAGATTGGAACTTCTTTCCTCACCTTGCGGATACATTAGCAGAGAACGGCTTTTATGCGATTCGTTTTAACTTCTCCCACAGCGGAGTGAATAAAAAAGATTTTGATGAACTGGATAAGTTTGCGGTAAATACTTATTCAAGAGAACAAGAGGATCTAAATGTTCTCATCGCTAATATAAAAGAGGAAAAGCTTCCTTTTTCTGACCAATTTGATTTAGAGCGAGTTGGGGTGCTTGGCCACAGCCGCGGCGGTGCCAATGCGATTTTGTTTGCAACCGATCACCCGAACGAAGTAAAAGCGGTGGTGACGTGGAATGGTGTTTCCGATATTGACTTTTTCGGGGAGGATCTCAAAAAGGAAATTCGTGAAAAAGGTGTTGGTTATATCGCAAACCAGCGCACGAACCAGGACATGCCATTAAAGTCCAAGGTATTAGACGATATAAAAGCAAACAAAGACCGCTTTCATCTTCTCTCCAAAATGGAATCTTTGAAAGCTCCTGTGCACGTTGTACAAGGCGATGCGGATGGAGAGTGGCTTGTAAAAGGCGCGGACACCATGCAAAATACTGCCTCCCACCACTCTATTGCCGTTATACCAGGCGGAAATCATACCTTCAACGCCGCCCATCCCTTGAAAGAAACCACACCGCAGCTTGACGAAGCAATGAAAGAAACGGTAGATTTTTTGAACCAAACGTTAGGTTCTTAGAATGTAGTTGATCGATTCATTTCCCGTTGACGGGGGAAGTGAATCGATTTTTTCTTGTTTTTTACCTTCACAAAACGATATAGGAGCCGATATAAAAGATAAAGAGTTTTATTACACAATTTCATACACTACTAACAATTGAATATAGAGAGGAGAGGCGTAAATCGTGAGGTTATCAGGTTTTGCGTCTGGAATGGATATTGATCAGATGGTGAAAGATTTGATGCGGGCATAGCGCATGCCTGTGGATAAAATGGTGCAGAAGCGTCAAACGATGGAGTGGCAGATTGACGAATACCGAAGCATTAACCGTTTGTTTGATGAGTTTCGCAACAATATTTTTGATACAGTCATGCGGAGAGCCAACATGGGTGCCCGTTCTGCTGCTTCTACAGATGACAGCCTCCGCTTACCGACGATCAAAAAGAAGCGATGAGTGACCGGGAAATTGAGCTGTGGGAAGAAAAAGCGAAAAGCGGCTTAATTGGAAATGACCGTATTATTTCCAGCTTTACAAATACATTTCGGGTCAATCTCTACGGCAGAGTGGAGACAGATTTTGATACGGAATACAGTCATTTGACAACGGTTGGTATTACGACGACGAAAAACTACATGGACCGTGGAAAGCTTGAAATTGATGAAACAAAGCTCCGCGAAGCGATAGAAAGTGATCCGGAAGGCGTGTTTGAACTGTTTGCAGCCGATGGGGAAAGCCGAGCAGAACAGGGAATTGCAATACGGCTGCGTCATTCTCTCGACAGCGCCATCGAATCACTGGCGGAGAGAGCTGGCGGTTTTAAAGGAAAAATTCAAAATCACCAATTCACATTAGGAAGAAATATTAATAACATCGAAGATCAAATTTCTAACTTCGAGCGGCGCCTTGTTGACACAGAAGAGCGGTACTGGCGGCAGTTTACATCGATGGAACAAGCCATTGCCCGCGCAAACGAACAAGCCAATTATTTTTACGCGCAGATGTTCGGAGGAAGCGGCGGTTTTTAACATAAAATAGGAAGTATTGCAGAAATACAGGAGGATTGAAAAATTATGGCATTTCAAAATGCGCAGGCTGTTTACCAAAAAAATATGAAACAGGCCGAAGCCTATAAAAAAACGGCTCCAGCAAGAAAAGAACAAACATACACACCAATAGCGAATGCTGGAAGCACAGCAGCCGCTGCTTCCACTGCAGCTTCGCAAAAGCCAAACACCAAACCAGCGCCAAAAAATGCTTATCAGCAAAACGCTATCCAAACAGCCTCCCGCGGCGATTTGACTCTATTACTCTATAACGGCTGTCTCAAATTTATTGACAAAGCTGATAAAGCTATGAGCGATAAAGACATAGAAAGCAAAAATAAATGTATAATCCGTGCGCAGGACATTATCCGAGAATTAATGGTAACGTTAAAGACGGATTCTGATATCGGGCAAAACATGTTTAGCTTATACGATTTTATCCACCGTCGATTGGTAGACGCCAACGTAAACAACGATAAAGAGGCACTCGCCGAAGCACGTGGTTTGGTCGAAGAGTTTCGGGATACCTGGAAGGAAATCATTAAACTCGACCGTCAGCAGCGCTTTGGAGAAGGAGACCAAGCATAACATGGCTTTGGTCAAAGAACTGTTTCTTGTAACTAAAGCCCTGCACGAACACGTTTCGACAACACTTCCTAAAGAGCTCGACGAGCGCGATGTGTACGTAGAAAAACTCGAAGACTATCTCCAGCAGCGTGCTAAGCTGTTAGAAGAAATGAATAAGCAAACCGAATTTAACGATGCCGAACAAAAGCTGGGCCGTACTATTGTAAAAATGAACGAAGATATCCAGCAGCGGATGGAAGCTTCCAAAGGAGAACTCCGCCTCGGTATGCAGCAATTGAAAAAAAAGAAAGAATCGAGTCAGCGTTACGAGAGACCATACAACGGCCCCACCGTAGACGGCGTCTTTTTTGATCAAAAAAATTAAAACAAAGCAGCCTGAAATGGGCTGCTTTGTTTTAATTATGTGATTTATGTGGGGCCAGACCCCCACATAATTGAAGTTCATGCGTATTTCGTTATAAGTTGTGCATAAATGGCGGAAAGGAGTGCATATTTGGAGAAAAGCAGCGCATAAGTCTGGATCAGAGGTTCATAACGAGAATAAATCAGCCCCCCTGTCCTTGGGGCCCTTGGAACTCCATGCATGATCATAATAAAACGAAGCTAATTTGGAAGTATGCAGCAGTTAGGTGAGTACATATCTAAGTGAAAGTGCATTATAAAAGCAAGAAAGCAGCCCAAACCTGAAGAAAAGGTGCATAAATCGCAAATAGCAGTTCATAATCCAATACCCAGCACCCTCCATGCTAAAGCCGCCATTCATAATAAAATCGACCGCAACTTCATTCAAAAGAACGTCCTATACAAAAAAAAGCACAATAATGCTATGATCAAACCACATCCCCCCCCCCGCCCCGAAAGGAGAACTCAATCATGTCTCAGCGTTTACGAGAAGCAGAACGCGTTTTTTTACAGAGATACAAAGAATGGCTCGATACGGTCGAAGAGGGCCTTTCCTCGGTGGCCTATTTTTACCGGGAAGGCCATGTGGATAATGGGGATCGGCTGCTAATTCAAATGATGGAAGAATTTGCGCCTTTTTCATCGGATAACATGACGATGCGTTATTTGTTTGTAGAAAAGGAAGAAATGGCAGAGGACATGGAGAATTTTCACGATAAATTGGAAAACGCGCAAAATATTTCTTCCTGCCATACAACAGAACAGCGGATACGTTTTTTAGCGTCGGACTTAATGCCTGCGTTTCAAAAGTGGAAACTTCTTGTGCAAAGCGTAAAAGAAGACGCGAAAAGGCCGGACCCAAGCTGATTTACAACAAACAGCAGGAGTCCGGTCTTATTTGTATCGTATTTCATTCATTTGCTATGGTTATTCTAGAATTTAATCTGTATTTGTATCATTTTCATCTTCTGCATCCTCATCGTTTTCCTCATTGCTAAGAAATTCGTTTAAATCGATTTCTACTTCCTCTTCGTCGTCTTCTGGTTCCGCGTCTTCATTATCCTTATAAAATTCTTCAATTTCTATGCCTTCAATGGTATCGAATTCTTCCATTTCTTTAAAACCGCTGAATTCTTCGAGCTCCATTTCCTCTGCGCTGTCTAGTACATCGGCAGGTACAGATACTTCTTCTGCTTCATTGAAATTATCATATCTGGCTACAACGGTATGAGTGGAGCTGTAAGATTTTCCTTCTTCGCTGTTCATGTTCATATTCATGTCCATTCTCAACTTCTTGGCATAAAAAGTTCCCTTATCAATCGACAGTTCAAACTCGAGACCTTCCATTTCGGTCATATACATCATATCTTCCATCATTTCAGAAAAATCGGTGTTGACCATTCGCATCATTTCTAAAGCAATCTGCTGCAGCTGCTCATTTTCTCCGGAGAAAGTAAGCCTGTAATGCTCATTGCCTTCCTCCATGTGAATGTCTTCAGTGTACGCTTCTATTAATTCAAGCGTATGGGCAGGTTTTTCAAACGATTCATCATAGGATTGAAGGTCTTCTGTAAATTCATCGGGAAACTTCACCCAGCGGCCCTCATTTGAATCAAAAATATAATATCCTTTCTCCGTAAAGTAGCGTTCTAACCCGACAACATCCGTTGACGTTTCCCTTTTTCCGTTTTCCTCTGTCGTTTTAATGGTAGAAGTTTCATGGTAACGAACGGGGTCAAGGTTAACTATGGTATGAGAGCGATATTTATTTCTTAAATATCCATCTTCTTTAAATCGGATATCTTGATTCATATTCGTGTCTATGGAGTAATTCTCTAGATCTTCCATCATATCAATGGACTGATCGAGAACATCATCGGCAGACTCTTCTTGTTCCTCCGGTTTTTCTTTCTCCGGCGGTTCAGAAGGTGTGCCGTTTTCATCCGTTTCTGCTTCTGATGTACATGCCGTGGCAAACACAGCCAGCATGATCACAAGCAGCCCCTTACGGATTCGTGACATGGTACATCCTCCTCTATGTGAAGGGTATCATTAAAATAGTATCATATGTAGGATGGCTTGGATAGAGCAGGAAAAGGAGTTCAGAAAAATAAGTAGAAACTAATAAGAGAGCAGGAGCTGATGAGGGGTATCAGATCCTGTCGATGGTTTGAACCGTCTAAGAGAGGGAATTTCGGTTCAAATAGTAGGCATTTTGGGGAAAAGCGCCTATTAGATTAGTAAGGAGGGATATGTTGGGAGGAAAAGGACGATGTCAAAGAATCAAATATGTATTTCTTTTTGCCCTAAATTTATTTTACCTTAACTTCATTTAATTTCAATAAAATGTAAAATTTCATACGGAAATTTAATTATTAGTTGTAAGTGGTTGTATATAATTGATTTTCTGGCAAGCAAAAATTTAAAATTCGGATAAAAAAGCATATAAATATTTATTTTCGGGTATGGAAATAAACAAATTGTTTACTGAGATGAAAAAAGGAGAGATCATTCATGGACACTAGATTGTATATAAACGGAGAATGGAAAACAGCAGAAAAAGGAACTTTTGACGTAGTAAATCCAGCGAATGGAGAAAAAATCGGCACCGCAGCAGACGGAGGAAAAAAAGAAACCAAAGAAGCTGTCGAAGCTGCCGAAAACGCCTTTAAAAGCTGGTCTGCCCTTACAGCCCAAGAACGTGCCGGCTATTTAAAAGAAATATACCGTCTGATGATGGAGAGAAAAGATGAGCTCGGAGAATTGATTACGGAGGAAATGGGAAAGCCGCTCAAAGAAGCAAAAGGAGAAATTCAGTACGCTGCTTCGTTTCTTGAATGGTTCGCAGAAGAAGGGAAGCGCACCTATGGAAGAATCATTCCAGCCAGCTCTACAGAAAAACGGATGATGGTGATTCAGCAGCCTGTAGGTGTCGTCGGAGCGATCACTCCGTGGAATTTTCCGCAGGCAATGGTTACCCGCAAAGTAGCTCCGGCTCTTGCTTCTGGCTGCACGGTCGTATTAAAGCCGGGAGAAGACACACCGTTTTCTGCAGTAAAATTTGCAGAGATTTGTGAAGAAGCGGGTCTTCCGAAAGGAGTATTCAACCTGGTCACCGGGCAGGAGGCTTCTGAAATCGGCGGAGAATTGATGGAGAATAAAGCGGTACGAAAAATTACTTTTACTGGATCTACGGAAGTTGGGCGTTTATTAATGAAACAAGGCTCCGAACAAATTAAAAAACTGTCGCTTGAATTAGGCGGACATGCGCCTATCATTGTCTTGGATGACGCGGATGTAGATAAAGCGGTTCAAGGTTCGATTGCTTCGAAGTTTAGAAATGCTGGTCAAACGTGCGTATGCGGCAACCGTATTTATGTACAAGAAGGCATTTATGATGAGTTTATTGAGAAATTTAAAGCAGAAACAGAAAAGCTGAAAGTCGGTAACGGGTTTAAAGACGATGTGGACATTGGACCACTTATCAACCAGGGAGGTTTTGAGAAAGTAGGTCGTCATGTGAAAGACGCGATCGACAAAGGCGCCGAGCTTGTTGTCGGCGGAGAAGGTTATGAAGAAAATGGCGCTTATTTCTTTAAACCAACTGTCCTGAAAGACATCACGCATGAGATGGTGATTATGGAAGAAGAAACATTCGGCCCTGTCGCTCCTGTGCAGAAAATTTCAAGCGACGAGGAAGGCATTCGTTTAGCCAATTCTTCTCCATACGGTTTAGCTTCTTATTTCTTTACAGAAAACATGAGCCGGGGCATGAAAGTAGCGGAAGGACTTGAGTTTGGTATAGTCGGCTGGAATGACGGCGTACCGTCTGCTGCCCAAGCGCCATTTGGCGGCTGGAAGCAAAGCGGTATAGGCCGGGAAGGCGGACGCGAAGGCATTGAAGTCTTTCTTGAAACAAAATATATTTCTATGGGTGTATAAGTGTTGGTGATAATGAAGGAGCTGTCTGAAAAGCCCTTGCATGGTAAACAGCCGGTTGTGAAAATAAATCACGACCGGCTGTTTTGCTTTTATTTGTTTTTTCTGTACAGGCAGTGCCATTGCTCTTAATCAGAAAGTTGGCAGCGGCGATCGATGTGGACCTTCCTCAAGCTTGGCAAAAAGAGTTAGGGAGGTCCTAATCACGCGAGTGCTTCCAAAAAGAATATGGGACTGTCTCTTACTTTCGAGACAATGTTTTTTGAAGAGAGCAGTTAACCTTGCTGCTACAGCACGGACCAAAAGGATTCTCGTTCCGCTAAATCTACAAAAGTAAGCTCCGCCCCGCCTATGCCTCTCATTGCGCAGCTCCATCACCTTCTAAATAAAAATGTGCAAATAGTTTGAAATTTTATTGACTATTTACTTGTTCATCTGCTATAGTAAAAAAGTGGGAAAGCCCGCGCATAACTTTCGAAAGGAATGTGAATTATGCAAGGAAAAGTAAAATGGTTTAACAATGAAAAAGGTTTTGGATTTATCGAGCGAGAAGACGGAGACGACGTTTTTGTACATTACTCTGCGATTAATGCAGAAGGCTATAAGTCGCTCGAAGAAGGACAGGACGTTGAATTTGAAATTGTGGAAGGTGCGCGCGGCCCCCAGGCTGCAAATGTTAACAAACTATAATATATTTTTCTGCCTCCTGAAAGACTGAGGAGCGCAGGACACAAATTTAAAATTAAGGCCGTTTTCAGCGATGAGGCGGGCTTTTTTACGTCTGAAACGAACCTGATTTTTTCATGAAGCTTGCTGTTCGACAAATTTCGCATTTTCTTTACATTCTTTCGATTTTTTTGACGATTTTTCTGTTTTGAGAAGGAGTCTAAAAGTGAATATAGAATAATAGTAGCATCGAAAGGAGGAGTTTACTTGATGAATTACAATATTCGTGGTGAAAACCTAGAGGTAACTCCGGCACTTAAGAATTATGTGGAAAAGAAAGTGACTAAGCTTGAACGTTATTTTGACAACACTCCGGTGGCTGATGTGCATGTGAAAATGGAGGTTCAAAATAGCGAACACATTATTGAGGTTACTGTTCCGATGCCGCAGCTTTTGCTTCGGGCAGAAGAAACACACGCTGACATGTACGCTGCCATCGATCTCGTCGTTGAAAAGCTTGAACGGCAGATTCGAAAACACAAAACAAAAGTGAATCGCAAGTTTCGTCAAGACGGCAGTGTGAAATACATGTTTAAAGACAACATTGAAGACTTAAATGAAGAGCTTGTTAATGGAGAATTATCGAATAACGAGTTTCCTGAAAGCGAAGTGGATGATTATGAAATCGTCCGTACGAAACGCTTTAACTTAAAACCGATGGATACAGAAGAAGCTATCCTGCAGATGGATATGTTAGGTCACAACTTTTTCGTATTTTCTAATGCGGTGAATGGCGATACTAATGTAGTATATCGAAGAAGAGATGGACGTTACGGCTTAATTGAGCCGGAATAAAGAATTATTAAGAATATATGTTGACGGCAGGATAACAGCCGTCATGAATAAGGAATATAAGAATGGCATAGCCATCTAGATAAAGATGGGGCTGGGACATAACTAGCCCGAAATAGTAAAAAAAGATTCCGATTATCGTTTTTTAATAATCGGAATCTTTTTTGGTTACTATTCAGGGGTCCATGATGTGTGGAGGCGGTATACTTTCTCAAGTTCACCGCCATAAATGCAAACCCTAACTCATTTTCTACTTTTTCTTTGCCTCTCACCGACATTCGAGTGAAACGCAAATTAGCCTTCAAAAATCCGAAGACTGGCTCTACATCTATCTTACGCTTACCATAGATTTCACCCGTTTTCGTTTCCGAAAGCTTTTCTCTCATATATGCTTTTTGGTTTTCCCATTTTTCGTTGTAATAAACCTTCCGATTCTTTCCTTCCTTTGCTTTTGTACACTTGGATCGTAATGGACAACCAGAACAGTCTTCACATTCATAGACCTTAAATGTTCGTTGAAATCCTGCTTTATCCACTCGGTTTGACGTATAGCGAAATGTCAATGTTTTCCCGTTTGGACAGGTCAATGAATCGTCTTTTTGATCATAGTCCCAGTTGGCCATGTTAAAAGGATCTTCCTTATATTTCTTTTTCTTTTCTTTACGATACAAGTTATACGTGATGAGTGGTGTACGTTTTCGATGGTTTAGAATATCTTCATAATTTTGTTCACTGCCATAACCGGCGTCAGCGACAATGTAGTTGGTAGCTGAAAAAAACCTTTCTCAATCTTATTTAGAAAAGGGATGAACGTTCGTGTATCCGTTGGATTGGGGAAAACATCATAAGCCAATGCATATTGTCCTTCTGTCGCCATTTGTACATTATAACCGGCTTTGAGTTTGACCATTTCTCATATAGTCATCTTTCATTCGCATAAATGTGACGTCATGATCGGTTTTCGAATAACTGTTGCGCTCCCCGAAGATTTTCATGTCCTTTTGGTATTTTTGTTTGCGCGCTACATAATCCTTGAATGGTTTTCGATATTGCTTTGGTGCTTTACGTTCGGAACGAAGCTGTTTACGTTCGCTTCCGTCTTCGCTCGCTTCGATTTGTTGATCATAATTCTCTACCTTTTCGTCTAGCTTTTTCACTATTTGGGTGAGTTCATCGGTAGATAATTCATCCATGTTGTCCCGTTCTATTTCTGGAATAATTTCTTTTTCCAATAGTTCTTCATACATTTGGTTGGATCTCTCCACCAACTGAGCGCTATATTTCTCCACGG
>NZ_JBHFQG010000027.1:0-53313 GCF_041949975.1 Alteribacillus sp. JSM 102045
GAGCCTGGGAGCCATGGAATCCAATCAGCGTCATGTCTCCTTTCGAATGAAAAAAAGAGGCATGCATTGGAGTGCTAAGGGCGGTGAATCCATGGTAAAAATCAAGCAAGGGATATGCAATCAAACGCTTCGGGAAGCTTATCTTAAGCATCAACCTAGAAGTACAAGGCAGCAGCGAGAACTCAGAAAGATCGTGCGCATGACAGAGCATTTGCGCCAGCCTACGCATCCTTCCATTGGGGTAAAAGAAGGATCTGTGGCTCTGTACACCGCCCATTCCACCGCCATGGGAAAGTTAATGAAAAGCTTTCAATGATACCTCCATTTTTTCGGAAGCTTCGAAAGAAGGTTCCGAAAAAGTGGAGGCCACCAAGCGAAGCGCGGTAGCTGGTTTTAAAGCGTACAAAAATAGAGTGCTAAAAATAGTGGTGTTATAACCATGTCGAGAAAAACTTGACGCATACTATATTTGTCCATTGTTTGACAATCTCTCAAACCACTGATAAATTAGTTATTGTTATGATCTAGCCCTAGTAGCTCAGAGGAAGAGCAACAGCCTCCTAAGCTGTAGGTCACAGGTTCGAATCCTGTCTAGGGCGCCATTTTCAATAAGTTCCGTCTACATTCTGCAACCATGATGATTTTGGGTTTCATCTTCACCTTTGTTTATTGCAATAATGGCATCCCAGTTTTCTTGGATTTTCCTCTCTATTCATAACCATTATTCTTTCAGTCTCCTTATTATTTTTCTCAAGTAATACTTATCTTAACTATAAAAAGGGAATACAATAATAAAAACAGAATAATAAACGATGGTTTTAAAAAAGGAGATTTTAATAGGATGTTTGTGCGCTGAATCTTTTTTTGAGCATTTAACCGGTAGCATTTAACCGGTTACCACTTCGATTTCTCTGTGATTTCTCGGTCTGCGACAACACTTGAAGCCTTGCATCCAGCTCAACACAAGTTAAAAGGCTACTCACGGGATCATCCCCCTTTTTTAAAGAGCTATTCCCATATATTATCACCAAAACTGTGTAAGAACCACTTTAGTTTAATAGTCACACCCCGTTGCAACTGACTGGCAAATGAACAGACTTCTTAAACCACATGCCGGATCTCATCTCTTCAGAACTGTGTATTGTTCAACTCCTTGTTGCCGAGGCATTGGCAACGCGTATTTATGATATGCGCAAAGATTATCTCGTATTAATACATGGTGACAAGTTTCAGCTGAATCATAGATTGGAGGGAATCTAGAAAAAGACTAGGACATTCATCTTTATGCTTGGGGCAAATGAAAAGAAATTGCACGAATGAAAAAAAGAGAACAAACTGTTCCAGAAACTATTTTACGAAATTAAACAAAAATTTCATAAAGACTGGAACAGTTATTTTAAAATTAGGTTAGGGAAGAAACCTAGATACATAGTTACGGATGCTGCACGCATGCTTTAGAAAGGAAACGTTTATTTTGCATTCCCTAATGGTCCAGATCATTAAACGTAAACTATTTTAATCGATAAAGTATATACTTCGGTTGCTGAAGAAAATATTTTTTCAAATCATTGAGGGTGAGGGGGCAAGGAACCACTAAGAGAATTTCTGCCATTTATACTGTGAAAATATAAAGCTGACACGCCACTAAAGAATATTACTTGAAACCACTGAAGACATATGCATAATTTCTATCATCATTCACAGGTGCTTCCTTCTCACCTGGTCAATGGCTTTGTTAGCTGATGAACTGGTACAAATAACGCTCTATTGACCCATGATGTGAAACAAAATTGGGATTAACTACCTTCGTTACGTGGGTAAAATGTTTCGTTTATTTCCCATGATTCAACCATTTGCCGGGCTGCTATAGGACCATATCCCATACCCATAAGATACGTAATTGCAGCTACTTCTCGTAAAGCGTGAGCATAGGAAGTATATTTAGCTTCTTTTAAACCATATTGAACAATGGGCTCAACGGTTTTCAAAACCATTTGTTTTAATTGGTGAGGATTATGATAAGGGTTTTGATCCATATGATAAGGATTCTGATTCATGTGATAAGGGTTTTGATCCATATGATAGGGATTCTGATTCATGTGATAAGGGTTTTGATCCATATGATAAGGATTCTGATTCATGTGATAAGGGTTTTGATCCATATGATAAGGATTCTGATTCATGTGATAAGGGTTTTGGTCCATATGATAAGGATTCTGATTTGTGTGATAAGGAAAATTGTGATTCATTAAAGATCACCTCTGCTTGATTTTAAAAATTCCATCTCACTATATGTGTCATTTGTCTATGTATTCACGGCTGGTGCCTAGAAAAGAAATAATTTTCAACAATGACCTAAAGTAAAGCGATACAAGAAGGTGATCCCTGTTTTAGTAAAAAAGAAGATATTTAGTTTAAAATTATTTAGGCAATATTATTCAGAAGGAAAGGTGCATAGGTTATATTGTAATTAAAAGAAAACCAGCTCTTAGAAGGGCTGGTTTTAAAAAATTATTTAATAATATGTGTATTTAGCTCAGAGTCTTTAATGTAAGCTTGTGGCAGCAAGATTTTCTCAAAATCAAAAGGTTTAAGTTCTTCGTTTTGTTTAATACGATTTGGAAAGTCAGGGTTAGCTAACGCACTGGTACCAAGTGAAACAAGGTCCGATTCTCCTTCTTCAATAACGTTTTCAGCTGTTTCTGGATCTCCAAGCTTTCCATTCGCGATAATAGGAAGTTTACTATATTTTTTTGCAGCTTTAGCTAATGTCATGGTCCCTTCCCCAAATGCAGGAGCTGTCGCATCACCATGGGTTACGTGAATATAGTTGATTGAAGTTTGATCAAGTTGGGAAAAAATATTTTCGGCAGATGTTTCACCTTCTTCCCATTTGTGATCAGGATCAGAAACTTTAATTTGTGAAATTCGAATTCCTACCACAAAATCTTCACCTACTGCTTTACGAACACTTTCAATAACTTCTAGAATGAGACGAAGTCGATTCTCTAAGCTTCCGCCATATTGGTCCTCTCTTTTGTTGAGATAGTCGGTTAGAAACTGATCAAGGAGATACCCATTTGCCCCATGTATTTCTACACCGTCAAAGCCAGCTTCTTTAGCGTGAATTGCTGCATTTTGAAATGCTTTCTTCACATCTAAAATATTTTGCTGGGTCATTTCTTTTGGAGTTGGAAATGGGCCCGACCCTCCATAAAAACCTAACTGTTCCCCTTTTGGTGATACCGCTGACGGAGCAATAGTTTCTTTTGTATAAATGTTTCCTTGGCCTTGCCCGCCAGCATGCATAAGTTGTGCGATAAACATAGCACCATGTTGATGAACAGCATTTACTACAGGTTTCCATGTTTGTACATGTGTTTTATTCGCAAGCCCCGGTTGGTTATAGTATCCCTGGCTGTAACTTTCGTCTAAATATAAACCTTCCGAGATGACAGCACTGAAGCCTCCTTCAGCATACCGTTCATAGTAATGCTTCATTCGGTCAGTTGCTCTTCCATCTTCTTCCGCGCTGACACGAGTCATAGGTGCGACAACGAGACGGTTTTTTAATGTTTTATTTCCTAATGTAATATTTGAAAATAATTTATTAAATGGCAAATACCTTCATCCTTTCTTTCCGAAGTAAACAAGTTCAATCATAAAATTACTTTCTCCAAATATCAAACAATTAACTCAAACGAGTTGAATTTTTTATCTATATTAAACACATCAATATTTTTTAAAACACTGGTTTCAATACTGTCTAGGATTATGTAACTCTTAAAAGGGAAGTTCTTTGATTTTTATCTTTTATTTATAAAATAAGCGTTATTAACTATTGTTTTGGGTACAATGATTAAGTGGCAATGGATCTAATAAGCTCCCATGAAAGTGTTCGAGATTAGGCATTCCACACAAAACTAATTTAGGGAACCCATGTTTCTTCAGGAGGGAGGAACTTATGAAGAAAAAACACCGTTTAACGTTAGGTCTGGTACCTGCTCCTGAATGACCTGAAGACATAGCATACCGTTTGGCGGAAGAACTTCCTTCTCTTCTGGAAAATTATGTAGATGATCGAATGGAATGGGCAGTGGAGATAGTTACGGATCCATTTATCGATGTAGCAGGGGAGTCAGCTAAGATTATTGAGGAAACAAAACAATGTAAACATCAGCAAGGCTGGAATTATGCTCTTTGTATAACTGACCTATCTGTGTTTACGGGAAAACATCTGGTGGTAGCAGACCAGCGTTGGCAATCAAGTTGCATTTATATCTATGCCCTCGTTAGGAGCTCTGCCAATTCTTCGGAGGATTCGGGAAGCTGTTCTACAGCTGGTAAATGAAATGCATAATGGAAGCTCAGAGTCAGACAGGGATCGTCAAGAATTTAAGGTCAGACAAAAAAAGAAAAAAGGAGAAAACCTTCGTGGACAAGGAGCAAGACAGCTAATGGGCTTACGCTTCTCCGAACGGCTTTCTCCTATTCGGAGAATCACCTTCTCTGATAAAAATGGAAATATTGATGTACGATTTTTTTTTGCTACCTTAAATGTAAGAGGTCATTTTCGGTTATTATCTGGAATGGTTCTTGCCAATCGACCTTGGACTATTTTTCCTTCATTTAAGCGAGTGGTAGCTGTTGCTTTTGCTACAGGTGCCTATGGATTAATATTTCCGACTCTTTGGGTATTAAGTAGTTATTTTGGTTTGCCGCGTTTTTTAGCATTAATGGTTACAGCAATGGGCGCTATGGTTATGTGGATTATTGTTGCACACTCATTATGGGAAAAACCTTCTCAGACAGATTCACCGTACTTAGTGCGATTATACAACACAACTACTGTACTAACGCTGTTTTACTATGTATTGCTTTTCATCCTCTTTCTTTTAGTAGTAGTCATTTTCGTTCCTGTAAGTTTACTGCAGGCAAACATTGAATCACCGGTAAATCTGCTCCATTATATTCGTTTAGCATGGCTGGCATGTTCGTTAGCAACCTTGGCAGGAGCCCTGGGAGCTGGTTTGGAAAGTGAGGAGACAGTACTTAAAGCTACTTATGGCTATCTGCAAAGGCTAAGAAATGAAAATACTTAAAAAATCAGCATAGTTTTAATAAATGAGATCATTGTAGAGCAGGATTTCCTTCTGTTCTTTATTATTTAACGTCTGTATCTTCTTGAAAAAGGGAAGACTATAATGGGTGATACATATGAAAGCAAACGAGAATGATTATAATAAATACAGCGAAGCTATTGATAAAATTCAGGAAGGTAACAATGCCATGATTGAACTGTTTAATGAGTTAGAAGATGATGACCCATTGATTCGTTTTGGCGATGATGTGATGGAAAATATCGAAAAAGCAAAGAAGAAGTTTGGAGATGAAATGGTGGATGAGAAAATTAATACCGTAGTACGGGAAATGCTTTCCTGGCTGGACCTTGATGACGTGGAATGAAAAATCAACATTGACTTAAAAATCACTTTGTCCTCCGCTTTATAGGAAGTTCTCTCATCAAGAGCAATTTATTGTCGAGAGTATCACCACTCCAATATCAGGCCTGTACCTCAAAAATCGGAATATACCCATATCTCCCCTAAAGAGCGTCAAAACCCCTGGAAATTAAAGTAAAACCGGAGAAAACATAAATTCGAGAATGCAGTTCATAAATCAGAAAAAGTGGTTAGAAAAGTTAGATCTGAAAATCGAAAAAATTCTGCTGTACAAATAGTGATTTTGCATTAAAACAACAATATAATAGGTAAAGGAATGACATAAACAAGGCGGACTTTCTATGCAAACTATAGTTAAAAGAAGTCTCAAATACCGTCGAGTTCAAATTTTTCTTGGTTTGGTCAGCTTCGTTTTCCTTATTGTATCGGCTGTTTCTATTTATGGGGCGTTCAAACCTCTTCCAGACGGGGTTTCTTATGAAGGGGAACCTCATGCTGCAGAAAAAATAGAATTTTTATATGATTTAACCTATGAAGGAGAAGATGGTTTAAATCGTGATCAAGTCATTTTTGACAAGTTTCATAACATAATAGACGAAGCAGAAGAATTCGTAATAGTGGATATGTTTTTATTTAATGACGATTACGATCGTACCATGGAGTTCCCGTCATTGTCGCAGGAAGTGACGAATACACTTATTCAAAAAAAGCAGTCCCGCCCGGACATGACAATGATTGTGATGATGGACCGCATTAATACGTTTTACGGTTCATACTCAACTGATCTTTTGAATGAATTAAAAGAAAATGATATCCATGTTTTTTTCTCTAATTTAAAGCCATTAAGAGATTCCAACCCCGTGTATTCAGGCGTCTACAGGACATTCTTCCAATGGTTTGGAACGGAAGGAAACGGTTGGCTTCCGAATGCTTTTAGCCCTGATGCTCCTGACGTCACGCTGCGCTCTTATTTGGAATTACTTAACTTTAAAGCCAATCACCGAAAAACGGTGGTGACCGAAAAGAAAGGCATGGTTATGTCTGCTAATCCTCATGACGCAAGCGCCTATCATTCAAACGTCGGTTTTGTATTGGAAGGGGATATACTTCAGGATATGATTGAAACCGAAAAAACAGTGGCGGTAATGTCTGGAGCTGAAAAAGAGCTATTTCATTCTCTCCAGGCCGACGACGCCCAGGGTTCTGTAGATAAAGACAATTATAAAGTACAGTTATTAACAGAGGGAAAAATAAAGAAGCATTTATTGCAAGAAATAAAAGACACAAAAAAAGGTGAAGCCATCATAATGGGGGCTTTTTATCTATCTGATCGTGATGTTATTAGTGCCTTAATGGAAGCATCCGAAAATGGAGCAAAAGTGAATTTGCTTTTAGATGCAAATAAGGACGCATTCGGCCGAGAAAAAAATGGTATACCTAATCGAACTGTGGCGCACGAACTTGTTGCTAAAACAAATGGAAAAGTTAATGTGCGCTGGTATCGCACCAATGGAGAACAGTATCATACAAAAATGGTTCTTTTTGAACACGGCGAATTTAGTACTTTAATAGGCGGATCTGCAAACTATACAAAAAGAAATCTTCACGATTTAAACTTAGAAACAAATGTGAAAATAACTGGTGAATCAAGCACAAAGGTTATGAAAGACGCGGCAGAATACTTTAATACTTTATGGAAAAATGAGGACTACACCTATACAGAAAGCTTTGAAACGTATGCGGATGACTCCCGTTTTTCTTACATTTTATATCGGTTTCAAGAATGGAGCGGAATGTCAGGGTTTTAAATAAAACATTTCAGGGTTTATGATAAGTATAAAGATTTTAGGGGGGATAAAGGGTGAAACAGCAAGTAAATGGGATACTGATAGAGCTGCTGACAGGAGATATAGCAAGCCAGGGTGACGTGGCAGCAGTTGTGAATGCAGCAAACGCGGAGCTGAAGACAGGAGGCGGTGTTGCTGGTGCTCTGCACCGGGCAGCAGGTCCTGAGTTAGCAGAAGCCGGCAGGCCTATGGCACCTATTCAACCAGGACAGGCTGTTATAACTGAAGCATATAATCTGCCTAATGACTATGTTATTCATTGTCTTGGACCAGTGTATGGGGTAGACAAACCTGAAGATTCTTTACTGCGGCAATGCTATGAAAATGCGATAAAGCTGGCAGAAGAGAATAAAATTAAAAGTATTGCGTTTCCTTCTATTTCTTATCCAGTAGAAAAAGCAGCAGGTACTGCTATAGAGGAAGTAGTACATCAAACTAAATATCTGAAATACCTTGAAACCATTCGTTTTGTACTCTTTAGTGAAAGCGATAAGGAAGTATATGAAAAAGCTCTTTCTAAAATTGTTTCGTAGGAAGGAAGGTAAAAACAGCTTGTAGAGTACAGGCTGTTTTTATTTTGGAATGTTTAACTGCATCTTTATTATTAGAGTGCTACGATAAAGAAAACGATAACTTGGAGATGATATTCATTAAGACGGCAGTAGAATAACCATATGTGAGGAGGCAGGATAATGAAGAATGTGATAGCAGGTAAAACACTCGAAGGTTGGCTGAACGCTTATCCACTTTTAGAAAATCTCATAGAAACAGAAGAAGTGTTTTGGAAAAATGAACGGAAACAATCGTTTGATAAAGGGAAAAAAACGTTATCCATTTCATTAAAAGATATCAATGAAGCTGAAGATAGATTCCAGCGTTTCGCTCCTTACATAAGAGAGGTGTTTCTTGAGACGGAGGATACTAAAGGGATTATCGAATCTCCCCTTCGAGCTGTACCAAAAATGAAAAAGCAGCTGGAAGGCTTGTATAAGAAGAGCCTTTCAGGAGAGCTGCTGTTAAAATGCGATCACGAATTAGCAGCTGCCGGGTCAATTAAAGCACGGGGTGGCTTTCATGAAGTCCTAAAGCATGCAGAAACCCTTGCTTTAAAAAACGGTTTCATCACCAAAAATGATAATTATCGAGCGTTTGCTAATCTTGAATTTAAAGAATTATTTAAGAACCATTCCATAATTGTGGGTTCAACGGGAAACTTAGGACTTAGCATCGGCATTATCGGTACTGCACTTGGCTTTCGTGTTACCGTTCATATGTCAGCGGATGCGAGACAATGGAAAAAGGATTTACTAAGGGAGAAAGGAGCCGTTGTCATTGAGCACGCTGATGATTATGGTTTGGCGGTAGCAGAAGGTCGAAAAGAAGCAGAGAAAGACCCATCAAGTTATTTCGTAGATGATGAAAATTCATTAGATTTATTTTTAGGGTATGCTGTTGCGGCCAGGCGACTAAAAACTCAATTGGACGAAAAGAATATCGTTATTAACGAAGATCGCCCTTTGTTTGTATATTTGCCATGCGGAGTCGGAGGGGGTCCAGGGGGAGTTGCTTTCGGATTAAAGCTTTTGTTTCAAGATAATGTTCATTGTTTTTTTGCTGAACCAACGCATTCTCCGTCTATGTTAATCGGAATGATGACAAAAAAACATGATAAGCTTTCTGTGCAAGATTTTGGTATAGATAACAAGACAGCAGCAGATGGTCTTGCTGTAGGTAGACCGTCAGCTTTTGTGGGGCAAATGCTGGCTCCTTTTTTAAGCGGCATTTATACCGTAAGCGATAATTATCTTTTTCTAATGTTGAGGCATTTAGCTGATTCTGAAAAGATATTTCTTGAACCTTCTGCTCTGGCAGGAATGCCTGGTCCTTTTAAAAGTTTAGATGACCATGGATTTCCTATAGATAATGCTGTGTATATTGTTTGGGCAACGGGCGGCAGTATGGTTCCTAAAAGTGAAATGGAGGATTATTATAATAGGAGCTTGAAATAGAAACGAAGGTGAGACAGATGAAAAATATTATAGCTATCGGCGCCGGAGCAGCTATAGGTACATATTTGCGTTACTTCTTAAACCTGCAAACTCTCTCCGTTGGATACCCAATCGGCACTTTTATAGAAAATTTAGCAGGGAGTCTTTTGTTAGGATTGTTGTCGGGTTATTTTGTGGCTATGAAGCCAAAAGAATGGGTAAAGGCAGGGCTGGAAATCGGGCTATGCGGCGGTTTTACAACCTTCTCCACCTTTGTATCTGATACGGTGTGGCTCTATCTAGATCAAAATCTCTGGCAGTCTCTATTATATGTGGTAACGACGGTAACAGGCGGTATTTTGTTAGCGTTTGTTGGGTTTTCTCTTGGTCATAAGACTGGCAAAAAAAAGATACTGCAAAAACGAGTGGGGACACAGCAATGATTGCCATGTATTTAACTATTGGGGGAGCTGCTGGTGCTATTTGCCGTTACTTATTAGGAAAATTTATGGTGAAGTTTCAGTCTCATTTTACATTTCCGATTGGTATGTTAACTGTAAATATAAGTGGAGCTTTAGGACTTGGCTTGTTTTTTGGGCTGACATATGGCGAAATTCCACTCGGTACTTACGAAGAACCTTCATTTGCATTAATTGGAATCGGGTTTTTTGGAGCCTTTACCACTTTTTCCACATTCAGCATGGAAACCATTCAATTACTCGAACAGCATAAATATAAACCGTTAGTGTATTATATTCTTCTTTCATTAGGAGGATCTCTTGTATTTTTTCTGATTGGTCTGCTGCTCTTTTCATTTGAACCTTTCTTATAACTATGTAAAAAGACCCCTAATTTGGGTCTTTTTGTTGTTAAAGAAAAGCTTTTTTTAAGAATATGCTTTTGTGTTTTTTTCCAATATGGTACTTGCTACGTACTTATGGAAGAACCATTCTCCTGCTCCAATAAGGAGAGCAGATATATAAAAGCTAAAAAGAATGGGACCAGTTCATTTAAAACGAGGGACCGATCAACCAAATGACCAGTGTACATAACCCAATGTCGGCAAGGGTAGAAAACCAATTATTGGTGGCCTTTAGAATAAACATATCTCCCACGATATAAGCAGCCCCTACAACGATTAATGACAAACCTATTGTATTCCACGCCGGATACCCATTTGCTAAAGATAAAACTACGAGAAGGACAAATAATATTAGTGCAGTTTTAATGACTAAAGCTGTTACATGATTCATTTTCCCACTCCTATCTTTTATGAAAACACATTTTTTGTTTTGTAATATTTTGTCACATATTCAAGAAAAAAAAGAAACCTTTTAAATTTAAACCGGATATGCTTTTTTGATTTCATACGTATAAATTCATTCTTCTACAGCAAACTATTGGCAGATAGCGGGGAGGTCTTTCCTGTGAGAAGAATAAATCGAATAAACCGCTCTTCTAAAAAATCAGACAATAATCCCTATGAACAAATGCCAACCATCTCCTTGTTTGAAGCAGCAATAGAAACTTTAGAGAATTGTGCAGATCTAAAAAGCTACAGTTTAATAAATAAACATCTTCACTTTTTATATTTTGAACATTTGATTGATGAAGAATCTTTAGAACGGGAAATCTTGTCTCCTTTAGAGTTTTTGCCTATAGAAGAAGTTCATCCATACTTACAAAACGCTCAATTTGAAAAAATAGACAATAGTGAAGATCTTGTTGAAAAAATAATGGAAGGGTTTGTTGCTGTTTTTTATCAACAAACAGAAGCCTGGGTTATCAATATGTACGGTCCTGAAGTAAGGTCTATCAGACCATCTGAAACAGAGACCACCATTGTAGGTAATCATGACGCATTTATAGAATCACTCTATATAAACCTGTCTCTTATACGGAGAAGGCTGAAAAGTCCTAAATTAAAAGTCAGGAAGTTTATGGTTGGAGAAATATCACGCAGTGAAGTAGTTCTTATGTATATTGACGGATTAGTTGATGAAGATCTACTGCAAAATCTCATAGAAAAAATTAAAGAGGTTGAAATAGATATTGTTATCGATTCTCCTATGTTTGTACAGCTTATTGATGACCATCCATACTCTTTTTTTCCGCAATTTTTAACGACGGAACGACCGGACATAGTAATATCGAATTTAAGTCAAGGGAAAATAGCAGGGATGGTAGAAAACAGTCCGGTATCTTTTATTTCTCCAACCAATTTTTTCGACTTTTTTCACTCTCCTGACGACTTAAGCCAGCGGTGGCTGGTAGGCTCTGCTACGAGACTTATGAGACTGCTCGCTTTTTTAATTACTCTGACGTTTACTGCTTTTTATGTGGCTGTTACAACTTTTCATTACGAAATGATACCACAGAGCTTATTGATTTCTTTAGCAGAGTCTCGTAACAGAGTGCCTTTTTCTCCCTTAATTGAAGCTTTAATGATGGAAGTGACGATTGAATTATTAAGAGAAGCAGGAGCAAGGCTGCCGACAAAAATCGGGCAAACGATTGGTATAGTTGGAGGTATCGTGATAGGGCAGGCTGCAGTACAGGCTGGGTTAGTGAGTAATACATTAATTATTGCTGTGGCTATCTCAGCAATTGCTTCCTTTGTTATGCCTAGTTATATGCTAAGTGCCGCTTTGAGAGTTGCAAGGTTTGGATTAATCGTATTAGCTGGAATACTTGGTAATTTCGGTCTTGTTATTGGTGTTACGTTATTGCTTATTCATTTGAGTACGTTAAGCAACATTTCTACACCATATTTTAATCCTCTTGTGCCTCTGCATCCTAAAGACTTAGCGAGTGCTATGCTAAGACTGCCGTATTGGAAATACAGCGAAAGAACTACACAAGCACTGTCGCGAAACAAAAGAAACAATAAAACGTCAGGAAGAAGGTACGTATGAAGAGCTATGAAACAGAAAAACTGCACCCTATTCATCTAATATTTCTCACATATATGCTGCAGTCATCTGTTGTGCTTTTCAGTCTTCCGCGCGCCATTTCGGAAGTATACGGCACAAATGGCTGGATCATTCTATTCCTGTACAGCGGAGTGGCTATGTTCAATATATTTCTTTTTCAGATTGTTTATAGAAAGGGAGATGGAAAACCTGTATTTGAAATCATCAATAGGGCGGTGCCGGCATTCTTCAAATACCCTTTATATGCAGCATTAGCTGTTATATGGGCGCTTGTTGCAGTGATAGTCGCGAAACAATATATCTTTGTCATTCAAATCATTTCTTTTCCTACTACACCTTCATATTACTTACTAAGCATGTTTTTATTGCTTCCATTTCTTTTATTACTGCATCCTGTTTACAAAATAGTGAGGGTGTCTTCTGTTTTTTTTATTTTAGCGGGAATTACTATTTTGCTGACTGTATTCGTATGGCATGAATTTTCTCTAGAGCGTCTGACTCCTTTTTTATTTAGAGAAGCCGATACCCCTCAAGATTGGATGGGAATGATAGACATTTACAGCGGGTTTCTTGGGTATGAAGTTTGTCTTCTATTAATTCCTTATATTACAAAGCATTCTCATTTATTCAAATCGTTTTATATAGGGAACGGTTTTACTACTTTCGTGTATATTTATACTGTTGTGTTATGTTTTGGCTTTTATAGTTTTGAGCAATTAAAACACGTATTATATCCTACTTTGCATTTCTTTAGTTATATTGAATTTCCGTTTTTAATTAGAGTGGAAAATTTAGTGTACAGTTTGTTTTTAGTAAAAGCGCTTGTAACAATAACATTCTTTTATTGGATGAGCAGTGAAGCGGCACAGCAAATAGTAAAAATAAAAAAGCTTTCTTTCTTGCATTTAAGCATAATTTGTTTATCTGTTCTTATAACTTTTCCTTTTAACACCAGACAGGAAATGGAGCAGGCTATTTCATGGGTAGGAAAGGCAGAAATGGCAGCAGCTTTTTTACTTCCCTTACTGCTTCTTTTATTGCTGCGATTAAAAAGGAAGGTGGCGTCGTGAAAAAGCTTTTTGTTTTTCTAATTACGGTTGTTTTAATAGGATGCAATGACCAGCATATTGTGGAGGACGTCGGCTTTGTACAAGCTCTTGGAATGGATAAGACAGAGAAAGAAGATAAATTTTTAGTCTCTGCGATTGTTCCTCAAATTGAACCAGACGCGGAAAATGAGCGTGAATTTTTAACTACTGTTTCGGACAGTGATAAAGAGGCCACGTTAAGTTTATCACGTCAGTCTAACCGAGAAATTGAAAACGGTCAGTTGCGAAACGTTCTTTTTGGGAAAGAAGCTGCAATGAAAGGAATAGCTGAACAAATTAAAACAATGAACCGTGATCCTATTTTCGGAACAAGGGTAAAAGTAAGTGTTGTAAATGGTCAAGCATATGAATTATTAAGTAAACCATATACCCAGCACCCCCAGGTCAGTGTTTATTTAGATGCTCTCCTTGAAAAAGAATCTAAATTACAAATGACTGCAGAAACAAGACTGCATCAAATTACAAGGGACTTATTTGAAGAGGGAATTGATCCTATAGCGCCTGTAATCAAGATCGGAGGCGATAAAATAGTCTTAGATGGGATTGCTTTATTTGATGACGACAAATATGTAGATAAAATAAATCCAGTAGACGCTAGAATATTTTTCTTTCTTCATGGGAGTTTTAGTGCAGGGGCGGTACATTTAAAATTGGATGAAAAGGTAAACGGGGGAAAAGTACAGCTGCTGTTTGACTCGATTCGAAATAAAAGAAATGTAAAAGTGAAAAAAGCTGCTAGCCCTGAAAATATAAAAATAGACGTAGAAATAAATATAAAAGGTGCTTTATTAGAGTATAACGGTCCGCTTGATATTACAAAAAACCAAGATTTACGAACACTCGAAAAGCAATTAGGCAAATCGGTGGAAAAACGGGCTGAAGACATTATTCAAAAGTTACAAGCAAAACAAGTGGACAGCCTCGGAATAGGAAAAAAAGTTAGAAATAGTCTTTCTTATGACCAATGGAACAGATTGGATTGGCAGGAGATTTACCCAAATATAGACATAGTACCTCATGTAAAAGCAGAAATAAATGACATCGGCGTTTATAGCTAATACGCGTTTGTACCAATTTTCTATTCCGCCTAGTAAATTATAGTTGTATCACCACACTAGGTTCCTTCCATTTCCATATAATTTATAGAAATGAAAAAAAGGAGGGTGAGAATGATGCAACAAAACCCTAAATTAACACAGATGTTAGTCCGGAGACTGCTGAAAAAACATGGTATAGACTATAAATCCATTGATTTGTCAGAAGAAGAAAAAGAACAGTTAAGAGAAGTAATAAAGGAGATAGAAGAAAACGTTGAAAACTTTCTAGAGAAGCAGTATACGACAACGCATACCGAAAAAAAGGAAACAAACGAAAAATAAAATTAAACGAATCTACTAAGCAGTCTGTCTAATCTGTATAGGTTTTCTTGCATAGGGTATTAAAGAAGGGAGGGACCAAAGATATGGCAAAAAGAAGCCCCGAAAGACGCTGGGATGCTCTTGATCCTTCGGTAAACCATGCTGATTGTAATTCATCTAGAAGAAGGAGAAGAACTCAGTCTGGAGAACAAAGCAACAAAACGGTACAACAATCTGAAGAATATATTAAAATTTTAGATTCTTGTGACGTGACAGTGGAAATGACAGAAACAAAAGCAGCATTAAGTCTGCAGGCTGGTTTGCAAGCCGTTATTTTAATCCTGGTTACTATCACTATTGGAGACTCTGAAAAAGCCGATAGATTTACACAAGATTTGATTCAAACTGCTAAAATAAAACAATTGACGTACCAGCATATTTTAGTAGAAAACAGCAGAGAGGTGACCATAGAAAAAGTTGACACGCAGCTGGCAGCAAATATTCAATTGCTATTACAGTTGTTGATTGCTGTAGCCATCGTTGTTGATATCTTTTAATTAAGGGATGAATTAGGGGGGGGCGGAAAAACAATTAGAACTTGAGATAGGTTCTAGGTTGTTATCCGCCTTTTTATAATGGCAGAAAGTTTTTATTATAAATATGGTTTTAAAAGAAAGGTTTTTATCATTAAGAACATGGACACAAGCCAAGTTTTTCTAACGGGATTTTCTTTGGCTTTTCATGTACAATTATCATATTGTTTTAAATAAAAGTTAAGAAAGGTTCTATGCTAAATGGTTTTTGAAGTTCTCATTGTATTTGCCGTATTATTGCTTGGCAGCTTTCTTCAAGGGGCGAGCGGGTTTGGGTTTGGACTGTTTGCTATGAGTTTCCTGCCTTTTTTATTTACGGTAAAAGATAGCACGCTCCTTGTCGTCTCTCTGGCACTAGTAACTTCTTTAAGTATTTTTATAAAGGTATATAAGCATATTGATTTGAGCAAGCTTCTTTATCTATTAAGCGCTGCAATGATAGGCCGTGTATGTGCATTTTTTATCCTTCATCACTATGGGGAAATGGACATATTAAAAAAAGTGTTAGGTTTTGTTTTAATCGGGATGGTCATTTACATACTCACGCGAAAACAATCAGAAGGTACTGTTAGAAAGGAGAAGCCCCTGCTGCCTATCACATTAGGATATTTAGGTGGGCTTATTGGCGGAGTTTTTGTAGTAGGCGGACCGTTTTTTGTATTTTATTTTATGGTGGCATGTAAAGATAAATATGCATATACCGCTAACTTACAGGCAACCTTTGTCATTACCAGTGTAGTTACTGTAGTTATGCACGGTTTCAGCGGGGATTTTAGAAGTGAATTCCTCATTTATTTTATCGTTGGGGTAGTCAGTGTCATTGCAGGTTCTCGTTTGGGCATGAAGTGGTTTGATCGTTTATCGCAGGCTAATATTAAAAAAATTGCAAGTGCTGTAGTTGCTATTGCCGGTTTAAATTTAATTATTTTTTCTTAAAAAGAAGGAGCTGATCAAGGAAACCAGCTCCTTTTTTGATGTACGTAACAGATTATGATGACCACTTATTATTTATTAGTTTTTCAGGATACGATAGACAGCCATCAAGGACACTACCTGCAAAGAAAAGATATAGTAAGGCCAGGGACCAAGCCAGTCAAAGGGCCTGTTTTATGCAGGTTTTTCGATAAGATACATATAATTGCCATTTACGGAGAAATTAAAGACCAAAATGACGGCAGCATAAAGATTCAGCAAGCCCCATACCCTAAAAACGGCTGGAAAGCGCAGAGTTTTTTTCTCAATAGCAAGCACGTATATTACGCAGACAATGACAAGACTATGAGTAATAAAAAAATGGAAAAAACGAAAGTGAGGAAAGCCATATACTAAGTCAGGTGCTGCTATTGTTCCTAAAGTCCCATCCCGGCAAAAAAGAAATTTTAAACCAGATTGTTTTTTTTAATGTAAGCATTAAAATGGAGGTGATCCACGTAACGCTGCTCAAATGCAGGGGCAGGGAGAAATCCCATACTTTGTTGGAGATTTACCAGATTTGCAAACTTGTTTCGTTTAGGGGTGAAAATAGAAATCAAGGACCAGCGGATACCTTTTGGAGGGTGCTGCTTTTTTGCAGGAAGGACTTGAGTGCAACAATCATAAAGCATATAGCTGCTAATGAAATCCCTATTATAATGTGGGCAGTGTCAAACCACGTAAATTCCGGTCCTTCGTGAGCATAATCCCACCACCGCATTAAACATTCCCTCCAAAATTTTAATAGTTACATTGTAGGTGTCTTTGATAGCTCGAGGATGAGCAGTAAAGGAAATGGAGTGACCGAGATGGAAGAAAATGAAAAACAAACGGTAGATTCTTTATACATACAGCAGCATCTTGCTAATGAAAGAACTTATTTAGCTTGGATTCGCACTTCTATTGCCATCATGGGGGTAGGATTTTTTGCGACCAGCCTTCATTTCTCCACCCCTTTAAGCAATTACTATGATGAATTTATGGCAATATTAATCAGTGTTATTGCTTTTGTTATCGGGGTAGTCATTATTTCAATCTCTACATATATTTATTTAAAAAATAGAAAAACAATCAACACTGGAGAATACTACTCTTCTAATATTGCTATTATATTCACAAGCATATTAATGACACTTATTCTTGCATTATTACTAACATATTTTCTAACTTTTAATTAGGTAGGAATATGGGCCATAATAGGAAACGAGTTTTGAATTTACTTTCCTCCGAAGAGTGATAAATCATCAAATGAAAAAGCATGGACTTTTACAAAAAGATCCATGCTTTCTTTATACATTATTTTACCAATCATAGTACTCGACTATCCCATCATAGACAGCATCCGCTGCTTTTTCTTCATAATTTGGTTGTTTCATACGTTCAGCATCCTGGGTGTTTGTAAGGAAGCCTAATTCGATTAAAGTGCTTGGCATGGTCGTATTTTTAATAACGTAGAAACCTGCTTCTGCAACTCGTCTGTCACTCATACCAGTTCGAGCCACAAGCTCTTTTTGAATAGACTCTGCTAATGCCTGACTTTCAACAGCTTTTTTATCGTTATTATAAAAGGTTTCTGCCCCTTCAGCAGCTGGACTGGCTGCATTTGCATGAATGCTAACGAATGAGTCGGCATCGGCTTCTTCAGCAACATTTACTCTTTCATTCAATTCTAGAAATGTATCATCGCTGCGAGTCATTACCACATTCACATCAGAATCTTCCAGTCTTTCTTCGACTTCAAGTGCTACATCTAAGACAACTTCTTTTTCCACAAGTCCATTGGCTGAAGCGCCGCTGTCATGAGCTCCATGTCCCGCATCAATAACAATGGTTTTGTCAGTAAGAGCACTTTCACCCGGCTCTTTTTCTTGCAGGTAATAACGGTGTACATATCCTTTCTCGCCGTTATAATCTACTAAAGCCCAGTCTTCACTAGCATGTTCGTAAACATCAACGATATCCCCTTCATCCAGACTTCCAATTCTATCACTATCTGGATTAGCATCCGTTCTAACATTCAAGTCAGATACAGTTGCTTTTGCTTCTGTAATAATTTGATTGTCAGATACGGAAGAAGAATCCTCTGACTCTTCCGGCTCTTGTGGGTCCTCTGGTTCTTCTGATTTAACGTCATTAGCTTTGTCTATGTAACTATGATAGACATACAACCATTCACCGTTATGTTCTGTTTTGAGCCATTCACCATCAGCTTCATATATATCAATAGTGGTACCTTTTTCAAATGTTGTAACAGTATCATAGCTCATCCCGGGACCGCTTCTTGCGTTCAAGGGGGTGTCTGCATTTACTTCTCCTTCGTAAACGATGTTATCTTCTTTTAAATCCTCTTCTGAAGGCTGAGCTACTGGCTCTTCTTTTTCCTGGTCATTTAAGTCTTCCTCCATGGCTCTTGCCAAATAGGCCGATACTTCTGCTCTTGTGGCATTTTCATTTGGTCTAAAATGATCTTCGTCTTCAATTATCCCGTGTTCAGCTAAAGTTGCTATGTAGCCCTTAGCCCAAAAATCATCGGAAATATCTTCAAAGTTTACTTCTGCGTCATTGTTCTCTGCTTCCTCACCGAAAAAAGCTCGTCCGACAATAGCTGCCACTTGAGCTCGTTCAATGTTTCCATTTGGATCAAATCGGCCGTCCTTTTTTCCGGTGAATGCTTCTAATTCTGCAGCACGTTCAATATGTTTAAATGCCCAAAACTCTGTGTTTACATCTGAGAAGGTTGGGGAAGAAGGAGTATGTATACTGTCAGAACTCAAAGCATTGGACATCATTTTAGCTGCTTGAGCTCGGGCTACCTCTTCTTCAGGACCAAAATCACCTGATTCGCGGCCATCTACTATCCCTTTTTCCTCTAGAAATGAAATTTCGTTTTTGGCCCAGTAATCTTCTCCAACGTCATTAAAGGCCTCTGCCTGACTTAAGTTAGCTGCGGATAAAAACGAAATGGAAGCAGCTGCTACCAGGATTGGATATGAAATTTTTTTCCTCAAAACGACAAAATCCTCCTCTCGTTCATAAATAAGGCAAAATCCGCCAATCATTTCTCCTGTGCTTAGGATATCATGTGAGAGTTTTATAGACTAGACATTTTGCACGAATAAAATAAATTGCGAAAAAAATAACACTATTTTTGTCGAAAATTTGAATATGCTGCTGGGATTCTGATCAGTCTAAAAATTTTGTCATAAGTTAGTTTAGTAAATAAAAATTTTGTCCATAAATGACTTTGAAAGGGTGAATAACTATGCAAGCTGTCACTTTTAAAGGAAAAGACCTCTTATTGGAGTGTGGAACACAGCGGAGTGAAGCAAGGTGATACGGTAGTTGTACTGGATTGTGGACCGATTGGGTTAATGACGCAAAAGTTTGCTTGGATGAAAGGAGCAGACAGAGTAATTGCTGTAGACCAGGTTCCTCATAGACTAGAACATGCTAAACGAACGAACCAAGTAGAAACGTACAACTTTAAGGAGCACGAAGAGATGGGAGCTCTATTGTATGAGAACACTAAAGGAGGGGCTGATGTAGTAATCGACTGCGTTGGCATGGATGGAATAGTACCTCCAAATAAAAAATTCGGTTCGGAGGGAGACAATCAATTTGGGACGATAAGTCCAATTGTGACTGCTTCTTAAGCTGTAAGTAAGTTTGGAACCGTACAGCTTACGGGAGTTTATGGTACCGAAGCTAACAATTTTCCAATAGGTAACTTTTTCACTCGTAAATGTTTCTTTGAAAATGGGACAGGCTCCAGTTATTCACCTTATGCCAAAACTCTATGAAATGGTGGAGAAATAAGAATTTGATCCTACAGATATTATAACGCATAAAATGCCGCTTTCAGAAGCAGGGGAAGCTTACAGGATCTTTGATAAAAAAGAAGACGGCAATATAAAAGTTGTGTTAAAACCATAAAAGAGAAGGGAAGCCGTAAAAGGTTTCCCTTCTTTTTACGTTTACATTTTTATTCCTTCTCTGAACGCTTCGGCTTTTTGTCCCAAGCTTCGATGTTATTTAAACCTGGGATGCTGTCTTTATAGAAAACAGGATCCTTTCCTAAGCGTCTTTGCTGTTGATAATCATCTAGAGCAGATACGGCTATTTTAGTAAGTAGAGCGACTGCAATAAGGTTAACTAAAGCCATAGAGCCCATGAATACATCAGCCAGTGCCCATATGATTTCTAATTCACTCATCGCACCAACGATAACCATGATTAAAAAAGCAACCCGGAACGCTTGAATATAAGCGGGATTTTCAGAAATGAATTCAATATTGGCTTCACCGTAATAATAATTTCCAAGCAGTGAACTAAATGCAAAAAAGAATATAGCGATTGTAACGAAAATTTGAGCCCAGCCTCCTAGATGAGTATTTAAGGCAAGCTGTGTCAATTGTATTCCATCTGATTCACCCGATGTATGTCCACCGGCTAAAATAATAATAAATGCGGTGGAACTGCAAATAATTAGTGTGTCTGTAAATACTCCGAGGGTTTGAACCAGCCCTTGCTTAACCGGGTGACTAACATGAGCGGTAGCAGCAGCGTTAGGAGCACTACCCATACCGGCTTCATTAGAAAATAGACCGCGCTGCACCCCGTTCATAATTGCAGCTCCTAAACCGCCGCCGGCAATCTCTTGTAACCCAAATGCATTACTAATAATAAGAGAAATAACTTCAGGTAAAGCTCCAATATTTATTAACATAACCACTAAGGAGACAAGGATATAAATTATAGCAAAAAACGGAACGACAAATTCTGAAACAACGGCAATGCGCCGTATGCCTCCAAAAACGATAATACCTATCAAAATGGCAATAGTTATACCAATCCAAAACGGCTGGATATCATAAGCGCCAGTAAAGGCCTGGGAAATTGTATTGGATTGTACACCGTTAAATATTAAACCAAAGCATAATGTAATAAGGATTGCGAATAGAATACCCATCCAGCGCATGCCAAGGGCTTTTTCCATATAGTAAGCAGGCCCGCCCCGGAATCCGTCTTTATCTTTCACCTTATACATTTGGGCAAGCGTACTTTCTACAAAACCAGTAGCTGCTCCGACCAAGGCAATCATCCACATCCAGAAAATGGCTCCGGGTCCTCCAGCTGTTATAGCTAATGCAACCCCTGCTAAGTTTCCGGTCCCAACTCGAGCCGCAGTACTAATTGTGAACGCTTGAAATGGAGTAGTTCCTTTTTTCTTTTTAAAATCGGTTCGGTCGGTTCCTTGAAATAAAAGAACAATCATTTCTTTTATCATTCTAAACTGCACAAAGCGTGTTTTAACTGTAAAAAATACACCTAAAAACAATAATAATCCAACAAGAAGGTACGTCCATAAAATTTCATTACTTACATCAACAATATCACCGAGCCACGTATCCATAGTCAGCCAAGTTTCCAAAAAATCACTCCTTAAAAAGTTTAGTTTGAAATGAATATGAAGAGGGGAATCAAAATGTAAGGTCCTCTGTTGCTTATACTTACTGAGGTTATAAAAATTTTTGCACAAAAGTTATTTTAACAAAAAGGTTTATAATTTTCGAATAAGTGAAAACAAATTTTTTCACACTTTTCTTCTCATACCCTTCCTTTTTCTGAGGCATACTAAACCAAACGAAAAAGGAGGAATGAATTTGGCTAAACCAGATGATCGTTCTAACAACGCAGAAAGAATTGAAAACAATATTGGGCACACGCTGCAAAATATGAATGAGGCGAGAGATTTTGAAAAAGCGCACTCTGAAGAGCTGAGTCAAGAAGAAAAACAGCAAATTGAAGAGAAAAACCAACGTCGTGAAAGAGCGATAGAAGGCATGCGCGAAGAAATCAAAGATGAAGTAAATGATCAGCAGAACCACTAATAGTAAGACTTAAAGGCAGGCATAAAGAGTGTGATTCACCTTTATGCCTGTAGGTCTTTTTAACTCTTTTCATAGTAGTAATCCTTAGTAGTCCTATGTCATCTAGGATAGAAGTTAGCTTATATAACATCTGCCTCATCAATTCAAGGGGTTGCTAACTTTGAAACAGTCAAAAATTATAAATGAAGTATTTTGGAAGAGCACTCACCTGTTTGCGGTCGCTGTTATTCATTTTGTAATAGAGTGCAGGTTCCATTTTTATTTCAAAAGCTGTATCCCTGGAGTAAATTTTTAATAGGAAAAACACTTCCTGTTCCAAATAATAAAATTTCTGCCACTTAAGGAGATCATTCTCTTAGGTGGTTTTTTCGTGCTTTAGGAAATTATAAAGCTATTGATGTATGGTAACTCACCTTATTGGATTAGCCGAGTCTAGCTCCAGCCGCTCGGGGTTTCTTCTCTTCCTCCTCCGGTCATCAGGATGACCTCCTGAGGAAGGTCCAGAACCTGTCGCGGCTGATCAGGGGCTTGCGCTTTTGTTATTTTAAGGTTATTTCCAAAAGTAAGAAGGGTACTAGGAAGAGGCAAGTCTCAGCAGGAAGGAGCTTCATGAATGTCTATTTTATTATTTATCGCTGCGGCAATAGTCTCTTTTTTTGCAGCAATACAGTTATAACTTATGCCGATATAATAAGTAAACAAACCAAGCTCGGCGGTATGCTGGCAGGGACCATTTTGCTTGCTGTAGCCACCTCTCTTCCCGAGTTAACATCTACTCTTTCAGCTGCAGTTATTGGAAACGCAGATATTGCCGTTGGTAATGGAATCGGAAGCATTCTATTTAATATATTCGTTTTGTTTTTACTCGATCTTTATTTTCGTAAAAAAAGACTGTTTCTAGGGGTCTCTGATAATCATGTGTACACAGGAATTATTGCTCTCATTCTTTGTGTAAATAGCAGCAGCTGTATCTCTTACGATAAACGTAGAGATGGAATTTGGAAATTTAAGTTTGGCCAGTATTGTTATTATTATCGTTTATTTTGGAGGGCTTGGGCTGGTGTCAAAAATCCACCATAAAGATTTACAACAGAAAGAACAAACTTCTAAGGTTTATGAAAAAAAGAGCGGAATGTCTGCAAAAAAAGCAGGTATTCGCTTTGCTGTATTTGCAATCGTGATTTTGGGTGCTGGGATCACTTTGACGTTGTCTGGTGACGCCATGTCTGAAAACACTGGAATAAGTGCAACAGTAGTTGGAAGTTTTCTTATAGCTTTGACTACATCTTTTCCAGACGCAGTAAGTGTATTCATTGCTTTGAAAGCAGTAAATATTAACCTGGCTATAGGTACGATTTTAGGAAGTAACTTATTTAATGTATTTAGTATTCCTCTTAGTGATATTTTTTACCGGCCGGGTAGTATATGGGCTGATGCAGATGATCAGCACATTTTAAAAGCAGCAGCCGGTTTTGTTCTGACAACCTCTGTTTTGCTGATATTAAAGAGAGATCGTACAAAAAATACGCTCACCTATGTTTTCCCTTCTGCTATCATTGTTCTGGGGTACCTTGCTTTTGCAATTTATGTGATTTTTAATTAAAAATTGTAATCAAATTAAAATATAATTGAAACGTCATCTCTTTCCAATCGTTAGATAGTAGAGCAAACGCTAATTATTATTTTGTAAATATGATTAAGGAGGAGTAGAGATGGTTGAAGGTTTATTTATGATTATTTTATTTATTCTTATTTTCTTGGCCCTCGTAGCGGGAATGGTGACATTTTTTATTTTTCGTATCCGTTACAAAACAGCGAGTTCTAATGAAGCACTTATTGTCACCGGTCCAAATTTAGGAGATCCCGAAAAAGAGAAAAATGTGTTTGAAGATCAAAATGGGCGTTCGGTGAAAATCATTCGCGGCGGCGGATATCGTCTGCGTATGTTCCAAACGGCAACGCCGATTGATTTAACATCTTTCCAGCTGCAAGTTGACTCAGAGAAGGCATATACGAAAGAAGGTATTCCTGTACGTGTGAATAGTACGGCTGTCATCAGTATAGGCAGCGAGCTCGAGATCATGGCAAACTTTGCGGAGAAATTTTTAGGGAAAAAACAAAATGAGCGAGAATCGGAATTGAATGATGTGTTAAATGGTCATCTGCGTTCCATTATTGCATCTCTTCCTATTGAAAAGATCTACAATGACTTTAAAGAAGTCAATACACAAGTAAAGAAAATTGCCGAAGCGGATTTGAAAGGGATGGGTTTTGAAATCACGTCTTTTGCCTTAAATGATGTTGAAGATGTTGATAAAGAGAACGGCTATATTGATGCATTGGGGCGCCCTCACATTGCCAATGTACAGAAAAAGGCGAATATGGCAGAATCGGATGCAAAGAAAGAAACACGTATTTACCAGGCAAAAAATGATCAGGAAGCACAAGATGAAGAAAACCGCCGCTTAACAGCTATTGCCGCATCCAAAAAAGAAAAAGATATTAAAGAAGCTGAATTCCAAAAAGAAACAAACCGGGCGGAAGCAAATGCAGATCAAGCCGGAGAGTTAGAAAAACAAAGATTAGCTCAGCAGGTGAAAGAAGAAGAACTCAAAGTCCAATACATAGAAAGACAACGAGCCGTAGAGCTAGAAGAAGAGGAAAATAAACGGCGCCGTTCTATCGCTAATGCCGAAGCTTACGAAACAACGAAAAAAGCACAAGCCGAAGCAGACAAAGAGCGTATAAAAGGGGAATCTGAAGCAGAAGTGATACGCCAGCGTGGTATCGCGGAAGCTGAATCAAAAGAGCGTATGGCAAAAGCAATGGAGCAATACGGAGAAGCTGCGATAGTGGAAATGCTGTTAAATGTGCTGCCTGATTATGCAGAGAAAGTTTCTGCACCGATTTCTCAAATTAAAGATATGAAAGTCATCGATATGGGTGGAAGTCATTCTCAAGGTGGATCGTCAAAAGTAGCCAATAATGTCACTTCAACGATGCTAGGCATTCAAGAGTCTTTAAAGGAAACAACAGGTATGGATTTGAAGGCTATGTTAGAAAGCTATGTTTCTCGGGGAAACGTCAATAATTTTGGTTCAGAGGAAACATATGACCATGGAGTAGCAGCAACCAGGGAACCCAATGAAGAAATAAAAACGACAGAGGAAGATAATGAAGTAGAAGATTCTGAGAACGAGAACACAAGTTCAGATAGGAATAAATGAAAAAAAGGTGCCCGTAAATGAAGGGCACCTTTTATTTATCAGCGGAAACGGGCTTGTTATAAGCGAAAAAATTGTCGAAACCGGCAAAAAATTTGTAAATTCGATCCAAATTTCAAAATGTATCAGCGAAAAGCACTGAACCCAAAAAAATCGACTCCCTTCATTTCGAAGTAAGTCGATTTATAATTTTTTTTAGCTCATCTAAATGCTTATATATGTCGGTTTCTAAACTGCGTCTATATAACACAGCTGCCGGATGATAAATGGGTAGAATGGTGTAGGTTTTTGAGGAAAATCGGTACGCATTGCTTTCCCAATCATCCAAATAACGGATGGAGGTCTCTACAGGAATTCCAGTGACTTTTTCCATTCGAGGGGATTTCCCTAACAGACGCCAATAAGCAATGCGTCCCATCGGAACAATAATGGAAGGCCTGGTCAGTTCAATTTCGGCATCAAGAATCGGAGCATGGGCTGCAATTTCTTTTTGGTTAGGGGTACGGTTATATTTACGAGGTTCCTTTCCACGGGGCGTTCCCCATTTATATGGGCGGCTGCGAACTGCACTTGTAATGTAAATATCATTTCGTGATAAACCGAGATATTCGATATATTGATTAAAATACTGTCCGGCTCTTCCGCTAAAAGGAATGCCATTATTTATTTCTGTCTCCCCGGGAGCTTCCCCTACAAACATGACAGAAGGATTTTGCGGGCCTTTTCCGTAAACAAATCCTTCACAAGGATAAGGCTCTATTCGTTTTTGGCATTGTTGAATAAGTTGTTCCGATAACATAAGTTACTCCTCTAGTTTTTATCTTCAAGGATACTGAGCAGATAATCCAACGGCTGATCTCTCTTGACTTCTTCCATTTTTTTGAATGGGCAGCCATTTATTATTAATCTTTCTAGTACGTAATCCATCGTAAAACGTTTACGGTCGAGAGAAGATGACACTTCTTCCCAGTAAAGCGGACATGCTATTAAGGGATCTGCTTTTCCTCTTAACGAATATGGAGCAATGATTGTTTTGCCCTCTCTATGCTGAGGCACGTCTATATAAAGTTTTCTGCCGCGTTTCTTTTTTAACCGCTCTTGGGTAAAAAGCTTCGGATGTTTTTTGGTTAAAAAAGCTCCAAATGCTGTTGTTATTTGATTGGTATCGCTCCATGTATATGCATTTTCAGGCAATGGAATATAAACCTGCAGACCTTTGTTCCCTGAAAATTTTACAAATGAAAACAACTGAAATTTATCGCACAGCTCTTTCAATAACAAAGCACCTTCGATAGCAAGATGAAAATAATTCGGGTCCGGCGGATCGAGGTCAAAAACAATCTCATCAACGTATGTTGTATGATACCGCTGAAATGGTACATGCCATTCTAAAGCAAGCTGATTAGCCAACCATAAAAGAGTCTCTACCTTATTACATAAAATAAAATGGTTATCGTCAAGATCTGTGGTCTCCACAAATTCAGGAGCATAATCCGGGCAATCCTTTTGAAAAAATCCTTCTTCCAACATTCCATGAGGATAACGAATGACTGTTAAAGGACGATCTTTTAAAAAAGGAAGAATATAAGGAGCTGCATATCGTACGTAGTGAAGGAAATGTTTCTTTTTCACGCCTTTTTCAGGCCATAGCGGTTTATCGGGGTGGGTAATATTGACTGTTTGCGGAAAACGCAGGTCAGAAAGATAAAGGCGGTTTTTGGTGCACTTAGAAACGGGTGTTTGTAAAAGAAGCTGAGAGAAACGAGGTTCGCGTAATTCTTTGTCTTTTCTTGTAGTGTATGTTGTTTCGACTACAATAGAAGGATCGATATGATACTTTTTGTTTCCTGCATCCCACTCGCCATTTTGTTTAATTGTTGCTATAACTGCTTCTTTTTCATCCCTTGAAAAACCATGTGCACATTTCCCTATTGGCAGTATCTCTTCCTCATTATAAACACTCAATTGAAAATAATCATTAGCAGGGTCATATGCCGTAATAAAACAGGTCACGATAAAAGGAGTCTTAAATTTCAGCCATTGATTCGTCCGCCCCTTTTCATAGACAGAAGTAATATTTTTAGCTACCACTCCTTCACTTAGGCAGGTTTGAACTTCTTCTTCAATCATAGAAAATTCTTGAAAAGATGGAATGAGTTGTACCCGTCTTATATTATGAGGATCAGGCGTTAAAGGGAGTTCAACGGTGCCCATCCACTCTTTTAATTTGTTTTTCCGTTCGATCCATTCTCTCTCTAAAAGTTTTTCTCCGTTTATGCTCAAGCAGTCAAACGCCAGAAAACAAACTGGCCGTCTTTCAGCTTCTTTTTGAATGGCATACTCTGCTCGCATACGATGGCGGCTTTGCAGGGAATAAAAATCAGCTCTGCCTGGATTTTCTAGAACTGTAAGCTCCCCATCGAGTTCTATAGTGATATCTGTTGGAAAAAAATGTTTAGCAGTATCCACTACCTCAGGAAATCTGTGTTCTAACGAATGACCATTTTTACTGATCAGTGAAAGCTCTTTTCCATTCCAAGATAAACGGGCACGGTAACCATCATATTTGATTTCATAGTGCCAATTCTTCCCTATTGGTATTTTATTTGTGCGTGAAGGTTTCATCCATGCCATTAAACCATTCTTTCCCTTCTTCGTTCAGTATGACATTTAGTATGAATGAGAAGCGCTTCCCTCATGCACAATATAAAGAAAAGCACCTATAGATAAAAGGAGGGAATGGACATGCATACGATGTGGAAAGGAAGCATACAATTTGGCCTCGTAAGTATTCCTATTAAAATGCATGCAGCAACAGAAGACAAAGACGTTTCATTTCGAACGCTTCATGAGAAATGTAAGACCCCGATACGATATGAAAAAGTTTGCCCTGTCTGTGAAGAAAAAGTAGAAAAAGAAGACCTGGTGAAAGGGTATGAGACAACAAATGGAGGATTTGTCGTTATAAGTCAGGAAGAAATCGACTCCCTTCGAAAAGAAACACATGAAAAAGCCGTAGAAATACTGGATTTTATTAATATAGATGAAATTGACCCGATTTATTTTAACCGCAGCTATTATCTTGGACCAAATGAAGGAGGATCAAAAGCATATTCCCTTTTAAGAAAAGCTCTTGAAGATTCGAAAAAAGTCGGGGTAGCTAAAATTATGATACGTTCCAAAGAACAATTAGCTTTATTACGCGTATATAACAACACGCTTCTTATGGAAACGCTCCATTACCCTGATGAAATAAGAGATGCGGCCGATGTTCCAAATGTTCCGGAGGCTGAAAATGTTGCCGAAAAAGAGTTGGAGACGGCAACATTGCTTATTGATCAGTTGACGGCTTCATTTGAACCGGAGAAATATGAGGATGAATACCGTCAAAAACTGCTGGACCTCATAGAAGCAAAAGAAAAAGGAGAAGAAGTAGTTACAGCAAAGGATGAACCAAGAAGAGACAATGTTACAGATTTAATGGAAGCTCTGCAGGCTTCTGTTGACAAAAATAAGAAAACAACTGGTAAAAAGACAAAGAAAGCGCCGGCCAACAAAAAAAGACAAACATCTCCGAAGAAAAAAGCCACATAGGAGTTTCGGACAAATGCATAATCGGTACGCTAAAACTTGGCAGACTGCCAAGTTTTTTAATTGTTTAGGAAATTATGTTTTTACAAGTTGTGGATAACTATCTTCATATTTGATCCGCGTCTAGCTTCAGCGCCCAGCCTCTCGGGGTTAAATAACCTCTAGTCATTAAAGGCAAAGAGAGACTTTAGTGAAGGAGAACATTTACCTGTCGAGGCTGATCAGGGCGCTTGCACTTTTGTTCTGCAGGCTTTAGTCTTCCTTGCTTGCTGGCTGCAAAACCACTAAAAATGCTAGGACCACTGTCATCAAACGATTACAGAAATATAACAAGAACATACCGTCAATTTCCAATTTTAGGGCATAAGTCTTGATTTGGGATAAATTATAAAATTCAACGTTTCGTTTTGCGTGAATCTGTTAATTTATAAAAATGTAACATCATAAAAACAATCACAATTTTGAAAGGAGATGGCAAAAATAGCAAAAAGAGATAATCGTAAAATGAGTTTTGAAGAAGCAGGTCGTAAAGGCGGAGAAACAACAGCTAAGCAGCATGATAGAGAGTTCTATCAAGACATCGGTCAAAAAGGCGGAGAAACCACATCTAGTGAGCATGACAAAGAATTCTATCAAGACATCGGTCAAAAAGGTGGAGAGACTACTTCAGAAGAACACGGCGAAGAATTTTATGAAGATATAGGCCAAAAAGGCGGCGAAGCTCGCAGCAGACAACGGAGAAAATAGTATTCAACCTGTATGAAAAGCCTCATAAAGAAAGGAGAGGTTTTTATGCAAACTATTAAAGAGCACATGACAAACTTTGCGGAATACTGCAACCCCTCTGATGATCTCTATACGTTGGCTAAAAAGATGAAAGAAAATGAAATTGGATTTCTTCCAATTGTCAACGACGATCATTTAGTTGGCTGCATAACAGATCGGGACATTGTCATAGATGGACTTGCAAAAGAAGTCCAGCCAAATAAGCTTAAAGCCGAGAATATTATGCAGGAAAAAGTAATAACTGGTTACCCCGACATGTCTGTGGACGAAGCCTCCAGGCTCATGCAGGACCATCAAATTCAGCGGTTAGTCATTACCGAAGATCAAAAAGTTAAAGGTGTTGTTTCCATTGGTGATCTGGCCGTTTCGAAAGGTGCAGACCAAGCAGCTGGAAACGCTCTAAGTGAGATATCTAAACCGCATCCATCATAAATTAAATTAACAGCATCCATAAAGACAAGAAAACCCACGCTAATGAATGATCCCTTTATGGATACTTTGATTTCCTTTATATCAAACAATGTAAAAGAATGCAAGAGGAACCGTCTCAAGCCCGTGGATAGCGAAAAGCCGGTCGTGAAAATGAATAACGACCGGCTGTTTTGCATGATTTTGTATTTTCTATATAGGAATTTCCATTTAAATTTTTTTAAGGAAGGTGCAGCTGAAATAGATATAAACCTTTGTCGTGCAAGGAACTGGGAGTTCAATATCCTTACTTTATCACGGCATTGTCTATCTTCCTCCGACTTCGGTCTTCAAACGCCATCTTTGATTACCATTCCGACTCGCTTTCTCCAGCTTCTGTCGTCAAATCCCTGCCTTTACCGTTTTGCATTTCTTTCTCCTTCTCCGGGTTTTATGCTCCCTCCTTGGCCTTTCTATGTTTTTGAACAAAGGGAAATTGATAAATTTAAACGAACCGCAGGTGTTTTTAATGTTTGTAACGAAGTATCAGAAGTATCAAGTGAAAAATGTTAAAGAAAAGTAATAGTTTATAATTTTCAAATAACCAGCAGATTAATTTTTAAATTTTTAGAAAGAGGTGAGCGAGGTGGCAATGGAGCAGCTGAAACGGGAGACGTGGAAGCGCTTTGTTCTAGAAGGCACGCTTGATACTTCCAGGATGGAAAAAAGAATTGCAGAATCCTGGTATCATTGTCGTCAATCCGGAGTCGATCCTTATGACGGAAAAGGAGTGCTGCTATTAGATGGAAAAGAGTTAGAAGATAGAAAACAGAAGAATTCGCGCTTGATTCAAGTAGCAATGCCCTTTCTAAAAAATCTTGCTAAAATGTATGAACAATTAAATGTCGTTTTATTACTTGCCGATCGAGATGGTTATGTGCTTCGTATGATGGGAAATTCTTCTGCCTATCGGACCGCAAAGGACATAAACTTTACCGAAGGAATAAAATGGACAGAAGAAGAAGTAGGAACCAACGCAATTGGCACAGCCATTAGAACCTCAGAACCTATTACGGTTACTGGAGTGGAACATTACTCCGTTGCTTCTCAAAATTGGAGCTGTTCTGCTTCCCCAATCTATGATGAGGAAGGCGAGCTTCTTGGAGTAATAGATATTTCCAGTCCATTCAGAAAAGAAACATATAACCATATTCTGGGAACAGTAGTCGCTGCGGCGTACGCGATCGAACACAAATGGCAAAAGCAGATAAAAGACGAAGAAGTAGAATTATTATCTTACGCACTGGAAACCTCTGCCGTCTCAGTTCCTTTCATACTATGCAACCGTAAAAATAAGATCATTTATATCCACTCAGCTCTAAAAAATTTTTCTGTGCAGCACGGAATGACTCTAGAAAATCTTGCCTCTCTAAACATTTTCAGTATTACAAAAAAATCAGTGTTGTCAAAAAACACACAAGACGTTATTGGATATCTCCTTCATGTAAAAGAAAAATCCACCCAATCAAATAAAAAACCTGCTATCACAACTTTTCGTGCTCCTTTTGAATATCCAGGAGTAAAAGGTAAAAGCCTCGTATTCCAAAATGTACTAGAAGAAGCGAGAAAAGCCTCGCCAACCGATGTGGCTGTGCATCTACACGGAGAAACAGGGACAGGAAAAGAAATGTTAGCTCATGCGATTCATCAAAATAGTCCACGCAAAGAAGGTCCTTTTATAGAGGTCAACTGCGGTGCAATACCTGAAAATCTATTAGAAAGTGAATTGTTTGGATATACAGACGGGGCGTTTACCGGCGCACGCAGAAACGGTAAAGAAGGAAAAATTAAACAAGCGGAAGGCGGAACCCTGTTTTTAGATGAAATCGGGGAAATTCCCTCATCTATGCAAATAGCTCTTTTACGTACTCTACAAGAAAAACAAGTGGTACCGGTAGGAGGAGACAAGAGTATCTCCGTAAATTTTCGTTTGATTACTGCAACCAACAAAGACCTCCGAAAGTTAGTTAAAGAAGGCAGCGTGAGAGAAGATTTGTTTTATCGTTTATTTGTATTCCCGATTGAACTTCCTTCATTACGAAAGAGGTCCAGTGACATACCTTTTTTCATTCAATATTTTTGCGAAAAAACAAACGGTCCAAAAGAATGGCCAAATGAGCTGTTGGAAATTATGAAGAGCTACTCATGGCCTGGGAATATCCGTGAATTATTCAATGTGCTGGAAAGAATACAAACGATATATACGGACTGCTTACCGTCTGTAGCTGAACTTCAGTCGCTCCTTACTTCTGCTTCCCTCCTAGAGAAAAACATAGAGGTAGACCAATCTTTCACGTATCGAGAAGAAATAGAAAAAAATACAATAAAAAAAGTGTTGCAGCAAACTGGCGGGAAAGCCGCCCAAGCTGCAAAATTATTAAATATTCCAAGAAGTACCTTCTATCGAAAAATTAAAAAATATAAACTCTAGTGTATTTGAGACAAAATGAGAAAAATTGAGACAAAGTCTTATTTTGTCTCAGTTCCATGTAGACAAAGAATAGAAATTGACCTTTAAAACGCTTTAATGTAATCGTTTTTTTTGGCATGGTTTTTGCAAATATATAAGTGTAGAAAATTGAAGGAGGGTTTATATATGGGTGTCTTTGAAGTTCAGCAAACGAACCTAACATCAGAAAAAGCAAAATGGATGTATCAAAAGATGGCCGAAATTCGCAGATTTGAAGATCAGGTGCACGAAACATTCAGTAAAGGGGTACTTCCAGGTTTTGTACATTTATACGCTGGAGAAGAAGCGGTGGCAGTTGGCGTATGTGCACATCTTGATGATAAAGACAGCATAACAAGCACCCATCGAGGACATGGCCATTGTATTGCAAAAGGCTGTGATTTAAAAGGAATGATGGCAGAATTGTATGGAAAAGCTACTGGTTTGTGCCGGGGAAAAGGCGGATCTATGCACATTGCCGATGTAGAAAAAGGAATGCTTGGTGCAAATGGAATTGTTGGAGGAGGATTCCCGCTTGCCACTGGAGCAGCATTAACAGCGAAATTAAAGAAAACGGGAGCTGTAGCCGTCTGCTTTTTTGGGGACGGTGCAAATAATCATGGTACATTCCACGAGGGAATTAACATGGCTGCTATTTGGGATTTGCCGGTTGTTTTTGTAGCTGAAAACAATGGATATGCAGAAGCCACTCCATTTGAATATGGTTCGAGCTGTGAAAATATTGCTGATCGTGCAGTTTCTTACGGCATCCCAGGAGAAACAGTCGACGGAAAAGATACGGTGGCAGTATATGAAGCAGCAGAAAGAGCAATTTCAAGAGCACGCGCTGGCAAAGGACCATCTCTCATTGAATGTAAAACTTACAGAAATTATGGTCATTTTGAAGGCGATGCACAAACATATAAAACGGAAAAAGAAAAAGAGGAGCACTTAACGGAATTGGATGCGATTATACGTTTTCGTCAGTATGTGCTGAAGAATGGCTTGGCAAGTGAAGATGATCTTCATACGGTTGATGAAAATGTACAAGAAGAAATAAAAGATGCGGTTTCCTTTGCAGAGGAAAGCCCAATGCCAGAAGTAAAAGAGCTGACTACAGATGTTTACGTTTCTTATAAAGAATAAGGAGGGGTAAAAATGGGGAGAGTTATTACATTTTCTGATGCGTTAAATGAAGCGTTGAAACAGGCTATGCGAAAGAATGAGGATGTCATTATATTAGGTGAAGATGTCGCTGGCGGAGCTGAAGTTGATCATTTACAGAACGAAGACGCCTGGGGCGGTGTAATGGGTGTTACGAAGGGGCTGATTAAAGAGTTTGGAAAAGAACGGGTGCTTGATACCCCAATAGCAGAAGCAGGATACGTAGGAGCGGCTGTAAGTACTGCTGCAACGGGGATGCGTCCAATAGCAGAACTTATGTTTAACGATTTTATAGGAAGCTGCTTGGATGAAGTCATGAATCAGGGCGCAAAACTTCGTTACATGTTTGGCGGTAAAGCTAAAATTCCATTAACAATAAGAACGATGCACGGAGCAGGCTTTAGAGCAGCAGCACAGCATTCGCAAAGCTTGTATGGTATGTTTACTGCTATTCCAGGAGTGAAAGTAGTAGTACCGTCTACTCCTGCTGATGCAAAAGGAATGCTGATCGCTGCTATTGAAGACGATGATTTAGTCGTATTTTTTGAAGATAAAACGTTATACAACACGAAAGGAGAAGTAGAGGAAGATTACTATTCTATTCCAATTGGAAAAGCTGACATTAAACGGCAGGGAGAGGATATCACACTAGTAGCAATAGGAAAACAGGTTCATACGGCACTGCAAGCTGCTGATCAGTTAGCCAAAAAAGGAATAGAGACAGAGGTTGTAGATCCGCGCAGTTTGTCACCGCTTGACGAAGAAACTATTTTGCAGTCAGTGATGAAGACGAGCAGGCTTATTGTTATAGATGAAGCAAATCCTAGGTGCAATGCTGCCACTGACATATCTGCCATGGTAGCTGACAAAGGGTTTGATTATCTTGATGCCCCCATTAAGATGATCACTGCTCCTCACTGTCCTGTTCCGTTTTCTCCGGTTCTAGAAGATGAATATTTACCAACACCGGAAAGAGTAATAGAAGTGGTTTCTGAGTTAATAGATGATGACTCCATCGTAGCTATGTAAAAACAGAGAGAGGACCTGTCTTATTTTATAATGTATATAAATTTTGTGCTTTGATGTCTAGCTTCAGCGCCCAGCCTCTCGGGGTTAAATAACCTCCAGTCATTAAAGGCAAAGAGCGCCTTTATTGCCTGGAGAACATTTACTTGTCGAGGCTGACCAGGGCGCTTTCGCTTTTCTTAGAAAAAGACAAGTCCTCTACATATATAAAAAAGGGGTGAGACTGTATGGCAGAACAAATAGTGATGCCTAAGTTCGGAATGAGTATGGAAGAAGGAACCGTAGTGGAATGGTTAAAAAGTAAAGACGACCCAGTAAAAAAAGGAGAACCGATTGTAACGATCAGCTCTGACAAAATAACGAATGAGGTTGAAGCTCCAGCAGAAGGCTATTTAATCGAAGTTACCGCAAAAGAAGATGATGTAGTAAAAGTAGGAAGTCCAGTAGGTTATATCGGGGAAAAAGGAGAATCAGTAGAAAGTGAAAGACCGACATCAGATGCAAATGTTCAAGATACTGGAAATAACACAGCTTCACAGGTCGCAGCATCCACAGCTGTTCCAGAGCCACCTGCTGCTCAAGCCGTGAAAAAGTCCATTAAAATATCACCGGCAGCCAAAAAACTAGCAAAAGCGAAAGGAATTCCGTTAGAAAATCTGACTGGCACGGGTCCAAATGGAAGAATCACAAAACAAGATGTTGAAAAACAGGCGGAACAAGCTTTTATAAAGGAAAAAAAATCGACGAATAACGATGTCCCTTCTATAAAAGAAGAATCGTTGGCACAGACGGTAAAAGGTATGCGGAAAGTGATTGCGGAACGTATGCATAACAGCCTTCAACAAAGTGCTCAACTTACTATAATGAAGAAAGCGGATATAACTGAACTTCTTCGTTTGCACAAACAAATACGCAATGAGTTAGAAGAAACCGGCCATGAAATAAAGCTAACGTTAACTGCTTTTATTACAAAGGCAGTGACAGAGGCTTTAAAAACGCATTCTTATATGAATTCCACGTTTGAAGACAATACCATCACTTCATATCACTCTATTCATATAGGAATAGCCGCCTCATTAGATGATGGACTGGTTGTTCCAGTTCTTAAAGGAGTCAATAATAAAACGGTCTTGGAATTAAATAATAAAATCCAATCGTTAAGCAGTAAAGCTAGACAAGGTGAGTTAACAACAGATGAAATGAAAGGTTCCACCTTTACTATAACCAATCTGGGAGCTGCCGGGGTTGAATTTTTCACTCCTATTTTAAACCCTCCTGAAACAGGTATTCTTGGGATTGGCTCGTCGCAGGAAACGGCAGTGTTCGAAAACGGAACAGCCGTACCTCGGCAGTATTTACCGCTTAGTCTAACATTTGATCACCGGGCTGTGGATGGAGAACCGGCGAGCCGTTTCTTAAATGATATCGCTTCATTATTAGAAAAGCCATATCAGCTTTTACTATAGTCAGGGCGTAGAGAATAGGAGGGAAACCGTGGGAACAGAGAATGTATCAAACGTGGAAACATTAGTTATAGGGGCGGGACCAGGCGGATATGTGGCAGCTATTAGAGCTGCCCAGCTTGGCAAAAAAGTGATGATTGCAGATAAAAGTGAATTAGGTGGTGTTTGTTTAAATGCAGGGTGTATACCATCAAAAGCTTTAATAGAAGCTGGTCATAAATACAAAATACCGAAAACATCTAACAAAATGGGAATTCATTTTACCAAACCAGCATTGAATGTTAGAGAATTACAGTCCTGGAAAAACAGTATTGTTAAAAAACTTACAGACGGAGTGAGCGGCCTCTTAAAAGCAAATAATGTAACCATAGCTAAAGGAAAAGTGTCTTTTATAAATGAAAATACCGTTCTTATTAAAAACGAACAAAATGAATTCAAGGTGAATTTTCAGTCATGTATTATTGCAGCAGGGTCACGTCCGGTCGAAATTCCTGGTATAGAAAAAGGGGACAAAATTATATGTTCGGATGAAGTTCTCAATTTGGAGGAAATGCCGCAAAAGATCAATATTGTTGGGGGAGGGTATATTGGGATTGAACTTGGTACGATGCTTTCTAACTTTGGAGTAGAAGTAACAATTATTGAAGCTGCAAAAAGGATCCTGCCCGGTTTCTCTGAAGATATAGCTGATATTGTATATAATAACTTGAACGAGCGCCCGGATGTAACGGTAATGACAAATACTGCAGTCGAAGAAGCAGTAGAAAACCATGAAGGAGTACAGGTCACAGTTTCTGCCAATGAAACAAAGCATTTATTAGATGGTGACTACTTACTGGTAACGGTAGGAAGGAAACCAAACAGCGATATGCTGGAATTGCAGAATGCAGGAATAACATGTGATGATAAAGGATTTATTCCTGTAAACGAGCAATGTCAAACAAATAAAAAACATATTTATGCTATTGGGGATTTAACCGAAGGGCTAGCTTTAGCACATAAAGCCTCTTTACAAGGAAAAATTGCAGCAGAAGCCATTAACGGAGAAAGAAATGACTTTACGGATTATCATATTCCGGCCATTGTATTTTCAGAGCCGCAATTAGCTTCTGTTGGCCTTACAGAATGCCAAGCAGAAGAAAAAGGGTTTGATGTTGAAGCCATTTCATTTCCGTTTACAGCAAACGGAAGAGCCATGACAACTAGAGAAGAAGACGGGCTGGTTCGATTAATTATTAATAACGAAGACGGGACGATTCTCGGAGCAGAAACAGCCGGTCCAAGTGCATCTGAATTGATTAATGAACTTACCGTTAGTATTCAAGCTGGATTGACAGCAGAAGATGTATCCCTGACTGTACACGCTCATCCTACTTTTGGAGAGACTATCATGGAAGCAGGAGAAAAAGCTATTGGAAAACCTGTTCATATCATGTAAAAAATGATGAATCCTTCATTGAAAACACCGCAGCTGGCTGCGATATATAACCAGCTGCGGTGTGCTTATTCTAACGTCCTGTTGTTTTCATCTACTTCAAAAGTCGTATCCGGTTCAGGATTCTCCCCTACTTGCAGCACGCCATCGCCTCCGCAAACACTGCAAGAATACTTCCATTGCTCATCATCCATCAAAAGACCTGTGCCATCACATGCTTTACATACATTTTGGTGTAAGTCCATTGCTGTTCTCTCCTTTAAGGGAGTACTAATCTATGCATTTTTTACCTGTTTGTCTTTGACCCAGTTAATAAGGCCGCCTGTTAACATGATGTCCACTTGACGGTCAGATAATGCATGAAGCACCTTGATTTCTTTATTTTTATCTTTAAGAGAAGCAGTAAGTTCGTTTCCTTTTTTGATACTTTCTCTTAAGTTTTTCATTACAATCATGTCGCCTGGCTCAATCTGGTTGTAATCGTCTTCGTTAGCAAACGTCAGCGGAAGAATACCGAAGTTTACAAGGTTTTGCCAATGGATCCGTGCAAAATCTTTTACAAAGACAACGCGAAGACCTAAATAACGAGGCGCAAGTGCGGCGTGTTCGCGACTCGACCCTTGCCCGTAGTTGGATCCGCCTATAATAGCGTGACCGGATTTTTCTTTCAAACTAAGGGAGCGGTTGTAATAATCTTCATCTAAGATCTCGAAAGCGAATTTACTGATCTCAGGTAAATTACTTCGGTACGGAAGAACCCGGGCTCCTCCAGCTAATATTTCGTCTGTAGAGAAGTTGTCTCCTACTTTCAAAAGAACTGGCACTTCTATTTCATCAGGAAGTGGTTCCATATCAGGTAGAGAGGCAATATTAGGCCCCTTATGCAATTCGGTTTTTTTTTCTTCTCCCAGGGGCAGAGGCTCTTCTAAAAGACGAAAATCAACTGTTGGTTTATCTGGGTCTTTTACATTTGGATATTTCATATCAAGGGTGCGGGGATCAGTAATTTTTCCTTTTAAAGCAGAAGCTGCAGCTACCTCGGGACTGCAAAGAAATACACTGTCTTCTCTAGTCCCGGAACGCCCAGGAAAGTTACGAGGCGTCGTACGCAAACTGTTTCTGCCGGTGGCCGGTGCCTGCCCCATTCCTATGCAGCCGTTACAGCCTGCCTGGTGAAGTCTGGCACCAGAAGATAACAAGCTGGCAATATGTCCGTTTTCCACTAAGTCCGTTAGCATTTGTCTCGATGTAGGGTTGATATCAAAAGATACACCGCTTGCAATTTGCTGTCCTTTTACAATCTCAGCTGCCACAGCGAAATCCCGATAACCTGGATTAGCAGAAGATCCAACATAGGACTGGTAAATTTCTTCCCCGGCTACTTCGTCAATCGGAACTACATTTCCTGGACTGGAGGGTTTTGCAATTAACGGAATTAGTTCAGACAGATTAACCTCTTCATCGATATCATAAGATGCTCCTTTGTCGGCTGTTAATTCGAACCAGTCTTCTTCACGCCCCTGGCTTTTAAGGAAGCGTTTGATTTCTTTATCTGAAGGAAATATACTTGCAGTTGCCCCAAGTTCCGCACCCATATTAGCAATAACGTGACGATCCATTGCGCCTAGTTCTTTAAGACCTGGGCCGTAATATTCCATGATTTTCCCTACTCCGCCTTTAACGTCATGACGTCGAAGAAGCTCTAAGATGATATCTTTTGCACTTACCCAGTCTGGTAGTTTTCCAGTGAGCTTTATTCCCCAGATTTGCGGCATTTTTACGTAAAAAGGTTCACCAGCAATTGCCATTGCTACATCAATACCGCCAGCACCCATAGCAAGCATTCCCATACATCCGTTTGCACAGGTATGACTGTCAGAACCGAGTAGTGTTCGTCCTGGTTTGGCAAGTCTCTGCATATGGACGGGGTGACTGACACCGTTGCCTGGTCTGCTGAAATGAAGACCGAACCGTTTAGCGGCACTTTCTAAAAATAGGTGATCGTCAGGGTTTTTGCTGTCTTCTTGTATAACGTTGTGATCTACATACTGAGCAGAAGCCTCTGTTTTAGCTCGTTCAATTTCCATTGCTTCTAGCTCAAGCATCACCATTGTACCTGTGGCATCTTGTGTTAACGTTTGATCGATAGAAAGACCGATTTCTTCTCCAGGGGTTAATTTACCTGAAACCAAGTGTTCATTTATCAGCTTTTGGGAGACATTTAAAGCCATGAAAGTGTTCCTCCTTCTAAGAAATTAAAACAGCATATTTGGTGTTATTTACCTATTCCTTTTGCAAGGACGGTATAAACGATAAAATAGTTTTTGCCCTGGCGGGAATTCTTATAGATGCTTCTTTGGGTGGTTTCCATTAAGCGGAGTTTTACTAAATGTAAAAACAAACAAGAAATGTTATAATAAATTAATGAAACGTTGTCTTTAATTATTCGTATAAACGTAGTGATAAAATACAAACAAGAATGGAGGAAATCTGATTGGGCAGAAGAATTTTACTATTTATCTTAACCAACATTCTCGTTATTACTACAATTACGATTGTGTTTACGGTCTTGCGTATGGCTGGAGTAGATATTTCTACGTACACAGCTGGCGGCGGCATAAATTATCTTGCTCTCTTTATAATTAGTGCAGTGATTGGTTTCTCAGGTTCCTTTATTTCGCTAGCATTATCAAGATTCATGGCTAAAAAGATGATGGGCGTTCGTGTTATTGATCCTGGTAACAGCACAGGGGCAGAGCGTGAGCTGGTTGAAAAAGTTCATCGTCTCTCAAGAAGTGCAGGGCTTATGCACATGCCGGAAGTAGGCATTTACAATTCACGAGAAGTAAATGCTTTTGCGACCGGACCTTCTAAAAAGCGTTCATTAGTAGCAGTTTCCACCGGCTTGTTGAATTCGATGGATGATGATGCCGTGGAAGGGGTGCTCGCTCATGAAGTTGCTCACGTTTCGAATGGTGACATGGTTACCATGACGCTTTTGCAAGGCGTAGTAAATACATTTGTCGTTTTCTTTGCACGTATTGCTGCAGCTATCGTTTCCCGCTTTGTGCAAAATGATGCGATGCGAGTGTTTGTACACTTTGGCGCTATTATTGTATTTCAAATTTTATTTTCTATTCTTGGAAGCATAGCAGTTATGGGATTCTCCAGATATAGAGAATATCACGCTGACCGCGGAGGAGCAGATTTAGCTGGTAAAGATAAGATGACGCATGCTTTGCGGGCCCTTCAAGCACATGTGAATAAAGTTGATAATAGTCAAACCTCCATGCAAACGTTAAAGATAAATAATAAATCTTCCATGGCTATGCTGTTTTCATCGCATCCGCCACTAGAAGAACGTATTAAACGTTTGCAGGAAAGATAAAGAAGAGGGGCTGTCTCATTGATTTTAGACAGCCCCTTCGTATTATAAGAATAGCCTAATCTTTCATCAGATCTAGGTTATCTTTTTTTATGGTTGATATCATCATGGCAGTCTGAAGAGGAGCACCTTAAAAGTTGCAGGGCCCTTATCAAAAATTTTTTATTGTTCTTTGTACAGGCCTTTAATTCATATTTTAAAAAGGATCATTATTATGAAGGAGGGCCTTCATTGAAAAATAATTGGGAAAGGGCTGCACGCGAAGAGCACTTATTTTGGCTTCAGATTCTTGGAGATCATGCCCGGTTCATTCATGATACACTTGCACCATCCGAGAGAGATTACATTGCTGCAGCACAAGGATATGCTGATTTATTTGACCAGCTGCTTGAACGAGCAAGGGCTAGTTCGAACAGTTATTCTTTAGAAGAATTAACCGCTTATGCACAACAGGCTGCCAAAGATATTCGTTTTTTAAAGCTGCAAATTATTCGTACCCAGCTGACAGGAAAAATTAAAATTGAGCTGACCCCTACATTTATTAATCATATGGTAAATGAAGTAGAAGAGTATTTGCGTATTCTCGAATTTTTAATGAAAAAAGAAGTACCACCAATTTGCCATCCGCTTCATTATCACCTTGTCTGGCTTATAGATGCGGCTGGTCATGCGGGGGCAATTGCAGACTCTTTGGATAAAGTAGAAACAGCATTGAAAGAGCGGTCGATGATGTTTGAAAAAGATTTTGATCATTTTTACTTAAAAGCAGTGGAAATGGCGGGGTATTTGCGTTCAAACGTAGACAACTTTCCGGCCCTGCAGCGCATGAATCATGAAGTCAGTTTAGAGCTTCATATTTTCCGCTGCTTTTTACAAGAGTTAGAAGAAATGGGATTGACAAAAGAAATGCTTGGCACGCTGACTCCTCTCATGGCCGACCATATGGCAAGAGAAGAATGCTACTATTTAATGAAAGTTGCTGAATCTGCACATACGCAGAAACCAGATTGTGATCCGGCTAAACCAAGAGTAGAATCATAATCATTTTTCCTCCCTTTATTAGGGAGGTTTTTTTGCCCTTTCTGCTGACAACTTCCTGGAAATTGTTTTCTTCGTGGAGTAAAATATAGGCACTCGAAATTAAAATATAGAAAGAATAGAGGGAGAGAGATGGAGGAGAAAGAACAGGCGTGGGGAGTCACTGCAGCTAGTCTTGCCTACTTATTCTGGGGCTTCCTTCCATTATATTGGAAGCTGGTTGGTCATGTGCCGTCAGAAGAGGTGCTCGCCCACAGAATTATATGGTCGGTCGGTTTTATGGTCATTGTCTTATTTTTGATGGGCCGCTTAAAAGGAGTATGGAAAGAAATACGGGAAACCTTTTCTTCAAAAAAGTCAGGTATAGCAATAACATTAGCAGCTATATTTATCAGTTTAAATTGGTTTATTTTTATCTTTGCGGTTAACAGTGACCGTGTGATCGAAGTTAGTTTAGGTTATTATATTAATCCTCTTATTAATATATTGCTTGCCACTCTCTTTTTAAAAGAAAAATTATCAAGAGCAGAAGGACTAGCATTTATACTCGCTGCAGCAGGTGTTGTTTTATTAACATTTCATTATGGCTACATTCCATGGGCAGCGCTTGCTCTTGCTTTATCCTTTGGAATATATGGTTTGATTAAAAAAACGGCAGTGGTTGGAGCATGGGCTGGTTTAACCATTGAGACAGCGCTTATGACGCCGTTTGCTTTACTGTTTCTTTTTTTAATAAGAGATGCGAAGACACCTATTTTTTATGGCAGCGTGGAAACGGCTTTGTTGTTGATAGGTGCAGGAGCAGCAACGGCAATTCCGTTATTATTGTTTGCAGCAGGTGCTAAACGTATTTCGTTTTCTTTAATTGGCTTTCTTCAATACTTTGCCCCGACTATTATGCTCATTTTAGGGGTGTTTCGCTTTCACGAACCATTTAGCTTCCAACAGCTGATCTCTTTTATTATTGTGTGGATTGGCCTTACCATTTTTACCGTTTCACGCTCAAAGACAACGATGAAAATCAGAAAAGAGAAACTTTCTGAACGAAAAGCAGTGTAGGTAAAGTTGCCAGTAAATTAAAACCTCCCTGTTTCTTTCTTCGTATTATTAATTGAGTGAAAAAGAGGAGGTTCAAACATGGAAACAGCTGCTGAAATATATTTCTCAGATAATTTTTCTCAGCTGGCCTCACTGACATTTTTAACAGAGAGCAAAACAAAATAGGCCAGCTTGATTTGAAAAGTGCGTATACTTCAAGTGTGGATGTGATGGGTACAAAAGGAAATATCCATTTACATGCTGCATTTCCCTTTTTTCACGTAGATGGGTGTTAAAAGACATGGAAGGCGAAAGGGTAGGAGAATTGCGCAGCCTTTTTTCTTTGTTTGCCAAACGATTTAAGTATGAAGCGATTGGACGAGGCAGTTATCTTGTCGAATCGGAAGCTTTTTCTCAGGAGGAGAGTTTACCATCACAGATGAAAGAGGCGGTAATAAAATAGCTTATTTTGAAAAAATAAGCGGATTTATGGAAGCTCCCGCCTATAAATTAAATCAGAGCGATTAAGTAATAAAGAACTTATTGCGGCAGTAATGGGAGTTAGAATGATACTTAAAAGAAAGCGAAATAAAAATGCCGCACCTCCTCCCGGACCATAATAGTTATATGAGAAGCCATGAAGCAAAAGATGCTTTGTGGTTTTTCTTAGTGTTTAGGAAATTATATTTTTCGAATTGTGGATAACTATCTCCATATTGTTTGATCCGCGTCTAGCTTCAGCGCCCAGCCTCTCGGGGTTAAATAACCTCCAGTCATTAAAGGCAAAGAGCGCCTTTAGTGACTGAAGAACATTTACCTGTCGAAGCTGATAAGGGCGCTTGCGCTTTTGTTCCGTCAAAAATAGAACCAGGAAAAATTCACCAAGCATTATCGTTGAGGGTGCGTTTATGGCCAAGAAATTATGAAAATGTCATCTTTGAATGTTTTATGACTAATTTGTGTGCATTTTGAAACATTTCCGTGAGAGTTATATGAAAAATGGCTGCATAAAGCCTGCTTACCAAATGAATTTGCTACGATATTCGTAAAGACTCAAGTGTGATAAAAATCACCTGGGAAGGAGTGTGGCATAGGGTGAAAAACATATATTCACGAGTAAAGCGCTGGGCAAAGCTGCTTGCTTTTGCTCTCTTGTTATTAGTAAGCGGCTGCGCTGAATTAACAGTATTAGATCCAAAAGGACCGGTAGGGGAAAGCCAGAAAGAACTAATTGTTTTTTCCATCATTCTCATGTTGGTAATAGTAGCGGTAGTTTTTATTGCATTCACCTATATGATCATTAAGTATAGAGAGCGTCCTGACCGTGATGAAAAGGATTATGATCCTGATCATCATGGAAATACAAAACTTGAAATTGTGTGGACAGTGATTCCTTTAATTATTGTGACAGCATTATCAATTCCTACTGTAATTACAATTTATGAATTGGAAGAACCACCTGAGAGTTCAAGTGATAAAGACCCGCTTGTTGTACACGCAACAGCAGCTGATTGGAAATGGTTCTTCAGTTATCCGGAAGAAGGTATTGAAACGGTGAACTATCTGCATATTCCTACTGACAGAGCGATAGAATTCCGTCTGTCTTCTGCTGATTCTATGGCTTCTATTTGGATACCTGCTCTCGGGGGACAGAAATATAACATGGCAGGAATGGAAAATACCTTATACCTTCAAGCGGATGAAGAAGGAACATATCAAGGTAGAAACTCTAATTATAATGGTTCAGGTTTTGCGGAGCAGAAGTTTGAGGTTCACGCTGAAAGTGAGGAAGACTTTGAAAGCTGGGTAGAAGAGGTGCAGAATGAAGCACCGGAATTAACTCAGGAAGAATATGATTCTCTTCTTTCTCCTGGGCTATTAGAAGAAATGGAATTCTCTTCAACTCATCTGGATTACGTGGACCATGGAACAAACGAAGGACGCGACTATTTAATAGAACGACATAAAGATGCATTTGAAGAGCCGCTGCATCTAAAAGGCGGAAGAGGTGTCGAGGATGAATAACTTGGCATTCAGAAAGTGGGTGAAATAACGTGGAATTTATAGACTTTCTGTTAGAGGATTTCTTTGTAACGGGCCAGCCATTAATATACGGTGCCATGGTTTCTATTGTTCTAGTATCTATTGCGATCGTATTTGTTTTAACCTATTTTAAAAAATGGGGATGGCTTTGGCGTGAATGGATAACAACCGTTGATCATAAAAAAATTGGGATTATGTATATCATCGCTGCTTTAGCGATGTTTTTCCGGGGCGGGGTAGACGCTCTTTTAATGAGAACACAGCTGACACTTCCGGGAATGGAGTTTCTGGATTCTCAGCACTATAACGAAATTTTTACGACCCACGGTACCATAATGATTATTTTTATGGCGATGCCGTTTTTAATTGGGCTGATGAACTACATTGTTCCTTTGCAAATTGGAGCAAGAGATGTGGCTTTTCCATTTTTAAACGCCCTTAGTTTCTGGTCTTTTGCTTTCGGGGCAATGATATTTAATATCTCTTTTGTCATCGGAGGTTCTCCCGATGCAGGTTGGACCAGCTATACGCCTATGGCAGGAGCAGCCCTTAACCCTGGACCAGCTCAGAACTATTATTTAATAGGGCTGCAGGTTGCAGGGATAGGAACGTTAGCAACAGGAATTAATTTTATGGTGACGATTTTAAAAATGCGAGCACCAGGAATGACCATGATGAGACTCCCTATTTTTACCTGGTCTACATTTATCACTTCTTTTATTATCGTGTTTGCGTTTCCTATCTTAACTGTAGCGCTGGCACTAATGACGATTGACCGTATATTTGGGTCTCATTTCTTTACTTTAACAGGCGAAGGAATGCCGATGATGTGGGCTAACCTCTTTTGGCTATGGGGCCATCCGGAAGTGTATATCGTGATTCTTCCGGCATTTGGTATATTTTCTGAGGTAATTTCTACATTTGCCCGCAAACAGTTATTTGGTTACAAGGCGATGGTATATTCCATGGTCGTTATCGCAGGTCTCAGCTTTCTCGTTTGGGTCCACCATTTCTTTACGATGGGTGCAGGAGGTGGAGTTAACTCATTTTTCTCCATCACTACAATGCTTATCGCAGTGCCGACGGGTGTTAAGATATTTAACTGGCTCGGTACGATGTATAAAGGCCGTATTCGATTTGATACGCCGATGCTTTGGTCGCTTGCGTTTATCCCTTGCTTTGTCATTGGCGGGGTAACAGGTGTGATGCTAGCTATGGCTGCAGCAGACTATCAATACCATAATACGTACTTTTTAGTTGCTCATTTCCACTACGTATTAATTGCAGGAACAGTGTTTGGATGTTTTGCCGGGCTGACTTTCTGGTACCCAAAAATGTTCGGCCACAAAATGAATGAAAAACTCGGTAAAATAAGCTTTTGGTTCTTTGTTATAGGGTTTAATGTATGTTTCTTCCCAATGTACTTCCTCGGATTCGCGGGAATGCCAAGACGTACGTATACCATTGAACCAGAATGGATGCCATTAAACGTAACAGCCTCTATTGGCGCAGTTCTTATGGCCATTGGTTTTGCCGTATTCGTTTATAATATTTATTACAGCTTCCGCTACAGTAAACGAGAAACTCACGGAGATACGTGGGACGGCAGAGCGCTTGAGTGGGCAACTACGACACCAGTTCCGTTTTATAACTTTGCGACCGTACCTAAAATAGAAGGGCCGGAAGCTTTTTGGAGAATAAAAGAAAAAGGCGGAACCACTTATGAAAAAGAAAAAGTGGAGCCTATTCATATGCCAAGCGATTCGGGCATGCCGTTTATCATGATGGCGTTTATGTTTGTTGCAAGCTTTGGTTTGATTTGGGAATGGATGTGGATGGCTATTCCAGGTTTAATTGGAGTACTTGTTTGTATGGTTATCCGATCATTTGATTATGATGATGGTTTTTACGTTTCGGTGGAAGACATTAAAAGAACAGAAGAGAAGGCAAGGGAGGGAGAACAATGAGCGCACACACGGATTTAAACACCGGACCTCTTGAATATCGGACGCAGGAAGGGCGCATGAGTATTTTAGGGTTTTGGATCTTTCTTGGAGCAGAAGTAGTTTTGTTCTCCACTCTTTTTGCCACCTATGCTGTATTATTTGGACGGACAGCTGATGCTCCTGTTCCGGCAGACCTTTTCGAGCTGCCGATGGTTCTTATTATGACCTTTTTACTTTTAACAAGCAGTTTCACATGCGGCATAGCTATTCATCATATGAGGCGCGGGTCATTAAAAGGGTTGTTTGTTTGGCTTGGTATTACACTGGCGCTTGGGCTTGGGTTTCTTGGATTTGAAATATATGAATTTGTCCATTATGCGCATGAAGGCGCATCGCTTCCATCAAGCGCCTTTTGGTCTGCCTTTTTTGTACTAACCGGAACACACGGTTTACACGTACTATTAGGTATCGGCTGGGCCGTTCTCATTTTAATTCAGCTGCGGCAGCGCGGCCTGACGCCGGTAACTACTAGAAAAGTCTTTGTTGTCGGGTTATACTGGCACTTTCTTGATGTAATTTGGATCTTCATTTTTACAAGCGTTTATCTGATTGGGAGGGTGGTATAAATGAGTGAACTTACCAAACGCTTCCCTAAACAGCATATTATTGGATTTGCAGCTTCAATAATTTTAACGGTGGCAGCTGCATGGGCAGCTGTTAGTTCTGACCTTCCAACCCCATGGATTATCACTTTTATTATGGTTTTAGCTGTTATTCAGGCAGGTATCCAGCTCTTTATGTTCATGCACATGACAGAAAGTGACAGTGGTGGTATACAGACAGGCAATATGCTTCATGGTTTCTTTATTGCTGCAGTTATTGTGGCAGGGTCTATTTGGACGATGTCATTTGGTTATACCCATGATCATGATGGCGGCGGTAATAGTGACAATAATGCTGAAACAGAACAACACGAGCATATGGATCATTAAAAAAATCCCCGTGAAGGCTAACAATAATGCTTCACGGGGATTTTTCTTATTTCATTTGAGAACGGAGCTCAGATCGGAAGGACGGTAATTTTTTTGTGTCCAGTTCTTTAAAGAAATTAATCAAGAGCATAATAAGAGCAACATCTGCTAACATTAAACTTCCGTAAAAAGCAATAATGGAAGTAGGAGCGTTAAGAACAGTGATCGAAGTGAAGTGACTTAGAAAGTAATCCCACATACCAAGCACCAGAGTACCCTGTAAAATAGCAAGTCCCCACATGCGGCGGCGGGCAAAAAATAATGGACAGACTGTAGCGAATATCATGAAAATTAGCAAAATATCCATATTAAACACCTCTTTAAAAGTAAACGGTTTCAATAGTTGTTACATTTATTGTAACAAATCATTCACAAAAAAGACATAAATAATTCAAAAATAATTCAATAATACTTTCTATAAACTTTTGAGGACTTTTGTCATAAATTTTATGGACAAAAGAATTTAAAAATAATAGAATTTTCTACATAAATATTAATAGTAGGGAAGATGTAAAAAATGAAGAAAGGAATGAGGCAGGTCACTCAAATCAGCTGATTACATGTACTTGTTGGAGTCCAAGAGAAAAGAAACGAGAAAAATAGTTACTAGAATTCAGCATGTAATAGACCGTTAAATATTAAGCTTCTCTTGTATTTGATTCTTGTTTTATAAAACAGGAAGCAGCCAACTTTCTACTATAGAAGATAGATAGCAGCGTGCTTCTTGAAATTTTAAGATATTCTCTCATGCTTATCAAAGCCTATTTTATCTTAATACATTGCCACCAGATATTTTTACGGATTCTCCGATTATGTTTGACGCCGCATCTGTTAATAAATAAGCAATCGTGTGGGCTACTTCTTTAGGGTCTGTTAAGCGGCCGGAGGGAATACTGTTTTTTGCTGCTACCAGCTGTTCTTCAAACGAGCGTCCCTCACGTTTTGCTTTATTTTTAATAGCTGCTTGTCCCATCTCTGTCTCTACATAGCCAGGGCATACAGCATTCACTCGAACCCCATAAGAAACAGCTTCTACTGCCATGGAGTGAGTGAAGCCGATTAATGCAAACTTTGAAGCAGCATAAGCTGTATTTCCGTGTGTTCCGCGCAAACCGGATAAAGAAGAAACGTTAACAATAGCTCCTTCTTTCTTTTCCCGCATGGTTTCATAAACCAACTGACTTAGTAAAACAGTAGACGTATAATTCACATGCATAATCCGTTCCATTTCCGATTGAGTAAGGTTTTCCACAGTGGCGCCGCCAATCACTCCGGCTGAGTTGACAAGTAAAGAGATAAAACCATTAGCCTCCTGTGATACCTGAACAAGTGCCTTTCTGTCGCTTTCCTGGCCAATATCCGCTGCAAACGAAAGTACCTTGGACTGGGGAGAAGATTTTAATATATCATTTTCTAACTCTTTTAGCTTTTCTTCTCTTCGTCCGGTTATTGTAACAGCAGCTCCCATGGAGGCAAGCAGTATTGCTGTTTCATATCCTATCCCGCCTGTCGCACCTGTTACTAAAGCATGCTTTCCCTTTAAAGCATCATTTACAAAAATAGTCATTAGCTCGATGCTCCCTTCTAACTATTCTTTACTAAACTTAATACAAATGACCGTCAGAAGTAAACGCTCCTCCCGAATAATACTGCGCTATATAGGAAAACTGAGGATATTCACAGATTTATAAGTGTAACCCCGTCTCCAATCAGTTTCTAAAAAAGAGACATGGCGGCAATCATAGCTCACCATGCCTCTTTTTAGTGTTTACCAGCTGGATTTTTTAACTCCTGGTACTTGTCCTTTATGCGCAAGTTCACGAAAAGCTATACGAGAAAGATTAAATTTCCGCATATATCCGCGCGGTCTGCCTGTCATTCCGCAGCGGTTATTACGGCGGGTCGGAGATGAATCGCGGGGAAGCTTTCGAAGAGCTTCATAATCTCCTGAATCTTTCAATTCTTTGCGAAGATCAGCGTATTTCTCCACTAATTCCTGCCGTTTTTGTTCTTTTGCTACTTTCGCTTTTCGTGCCAATACCTTCTCCTCCTTTCATAAATTTTTAGGTTTATATATAATCGTAATCAATACGATTTGAAATCCTGGTTTAGTAATATAACATAAAATAGTTTCATAGTAAACTGATGAATAACTTCAAAAGAAAACGATGAGATTATATTATTCTGTTAATCTTTTTTAAAAATATTATATTTTGTAATAAACCGATTTTAGAGAGTATATTTCTATATTTTTCTATCTAGTGCCCACATTTTACAATTAATCCAGTGTATATTATTTTTATACTTTTTAGCATGTGACATTATTGCCTGAAAAAATAATCCAAAGTTATCCATTCTAAACAAAAACACTTCCATTCAGTACCTTTTTTAAATTCATAACGACAATTTCTTTCACCTAATGAACTAATGATCAAATAAATAATGGTAAGAGCCCAGAGATATTGATGAAACTTTATCGATGGTTAATTGGTTTAGTGATAAATGCATAGATATTAACTCAGCTCCACCAGGAGATTTTATTATGATACAAGTAAACTTTTAATGTGGTATACGGCTAAATAGCCATACCCCATTTTTCTTTATTTTCATTATTTTTCCATACTTCTAAATAGTCAAGTTGTCCAATAATTTCTGACATTACAAGAAAAAATTGTTGATCGTATATACGACCATAATACTGTTCTGCTATTTCTCCACCTGTTCTGGCCCCTTGATCAATGAGAGTCATAATTTTTTCTCCTTTCACTTCTATTCTGAGTAGCCGTAATTTGATTAATTCATGTGGATCCTCTATTACTGATCCATGCCCGGAATAAACGAGATTAATAGGAAGAGATTTAATTTAATGAAGAGTCTCGATATTTTGTGAAAGAGAGGGAATACGCTCTCCGTTATCATCCGGCTCAACAAATGCGTTACTAGAAATGTGGTCAATTAATGCATCAGCACCAAAAAGAACACCGTTATCCTCTTCCCATAATCCAATTTGATCTGGAGCATGACCTTGTAAATGAAGAACTTCGACCATAGGGAGGTTAGCTTCTTCTATAGGTTTTACATTAACATTTATGATAGACTCATGGTTTTGTTCAATGGAGCGAGTGAGATATTCAGAGTAAGCTTCTCCTTTTTCACCGCAACCAAACTCTTGATATAACCTTTTAAAAAAATCAGCTCGTTTCTCCAACAAAGATTTAATTCCTTTTAAACGAGGCAAAGATTTCTTATGGGCATAAACAGGAATATTTTGTTCTTCTGTCAACTGGTTTACAAGGCCGCAATGATCCTTATGATGATGACTTAGGATAATAGAGGAAATATCAGAAGTAGTGTACCCATTTTCTTTAAGAGTTTGTTGCAGTGCATTCCATTACATAGGCCCTTTCCAGCCTGCATCAAACAAGATTAATTGATCGTTTAAAGAGATAAGATAAAAGTTTACCGTTCGCAGATCACCGCCTATTGATACAGTGATTGGATGAAAAGTAAAACGAGAAGTATAAACAGAAGCCATAAGAAACTCCGCCTTTAAAATTATTTTTAATGCACGAAAGATAATAAAAAACATTATAATTAATTAATAAAAATCTACACATGGTGATTATACCGCGAAAAGTTTATTTTTCCTATAATTTAAATAATGTTTTTTTGACGAAAGATAAAAAAGTATTGTGTTTTTTTGGAAAGAAATATATGATAAAAATAACAACTTGGAAAGGAGGAAATAAAAAATATAAATGTAAACGCTATCTTTAAATTCAAAGGTCATTTTTGCGAAAAAAGAGCGCAATAAACTAGACCAGTAATAATTTGTGAATTACTGGAAGTCGCGAGAGGTTATGCTATGACGGCTTCACGTCATATATTCACGCCCCTCTCTAGCGAAAATAGTTGGTGATTGCGTAGTAGCGCATCCACCAGACGCACTAGTTTTCTTACAGTTAGAACGAGAGCTCGTTTGTGTTGATGTTTTGGTACTTCTCCGAATTTTTTCACGTAATATGCCTGGTATTCCGGTGCTTTCCTACGTACAGTGTTGGCGGCTTCAACTAAGTAATACCGTAAGTACTGGTTACCTTGACGCGTCAGAGAAGTATCCTCTGCCGTAAACCGGCCGGATTGATGGGTCCGCCAATAGAGGCCAGCGTATTTCGCCACTTTCGTTTCATCGTCAAATCGTTCAATTTGACCGATCTCGGCAATGATACCGGCAGCGAAGACCGGACCGATACCGGGAATGGATTCCACCGTTTGGGTGAGTCCATGATCCGTTTAATGGTTGTAATTGTCAACTGAAAATTCCCCCACATAGTCATTTAAAACTCCCCCACCTAAAATTTCCATTTAAGGGAATATTTATTTAAGATGAGGGGATACTGATGAGATTCCCGTTCTTCTTACACAGACTGCTGATCTTGGAGCCACTGTTTTGTTTCTTTCATGCGATACGAGTTTCCATTCATATTTACGATATACGCCTGATGAGTTAAACGATCAATCATTGCTGCTGTCATCACAGGGTCTTGAAAAATCTCCCCCCAACGTTCAAAAGAAAGATTCGTTGTAATAATGGTGGATTTCTGTCCTGCTCTTAAGGATAGGTGGGTAAATAAAAGTTCAGCCCCTTCTTTATCAAAAGAGATATATCCCATTTCATCCGCAATGACGAGGTCATATTTTTCAAAACGGTTTTGAAACGTCCGCAGGGTCTGCTCTGAACGGCATTCTTTGATCCGATTAATGAGTAACGGGACGGTTGTAAACCAAACCTTATATCCTTCCAAGCACGCCTTGATTCCCAAACCGATACTCATGTGCGTCTTCCCAGTCCCTGGATTGCCTGCTAAAATAACATTTCTCCCTTCCTTGATGAAATCAAGCGATTTGAAGCGCTTGTAGTTCTTCTGTGCATCCTCTGGCAACTCTTTAACAGACAAGTCTTCGATGTATTTTTTGTATGGAAATTCGGCTCGTCGAATGCGATTATACCTTGCGGTTTCTTGTCTCGTGTCCATTTCTCTTTCCAGCAGTAAAGCCAAAAATTCTTCATAG
>NZ_JBHFQG010000028.1:0-49239 GCF_041949975.1 Alteribacillus sp. JSM 102045
TCAATTGAATATGGAGGTGATTTAGAGACATGATATTTTTTTGGGCTTTTGTGGTGGGCGGATTAATTTGTGTGATAGGCCAAATTATGTTCGATGTTTTTAAATTAACACCGGCCCATACATTAGTTACCTTCGTTGTTTTAGGTGCTATTCTCGATGGATTTGGTTTATATGAACCTCTTATCGCTTTTGCGGGCGCTGGTGCTTCCGTACCTATCTCTAGCTTTGGTAATGCTCTTGTTCATGGTGCGATGGCAGAAGCAGAACAACACGGATTAGTAGGCGTTGTCACTGGAATGTTCGAAGTAACGAGTTCTGGTATTTCCGCCGCTATTATTTTTGGAATGATAGGAGCATTAATTTTTAGACCAAAAGGATAAGGAGGAAGGCTTTGTGACAGTTGGTTCTGATGTAAAACAATGCCTTTCCAGTATAAAAAACGTGAAAGGCAGTTTAGCTAGTTTAGAATTACGGACAGAGGATGAGGAAGCAAAACAAATCTTCAGAGAAACGATAACAATTATGGAGGAAATAATAGAAGACTTGAAAAAAAGGGTTGGCCAACTGGAGCTTGAAGAAGATCAATATAGAGGCTTTTAGTCTAGCCGAACATCTATCATAAGAGGGGGTAATCCAATGCCAGATTGGTTAAATATTGTTGCGCGGTCGTTAATCTTTTTAGTTGTCCTTTTTATCATTACAAAGATAGCAGGAAAAAAACAACTTTCCCAACTCTCCTTTTTTGAATACGTTAGTGGCTTTACGATTGGTAGTATAGCGTCAGAGGTAATGATGAACATTGATCTTAAAGTTCGACACGGGATTTTAGGTATTGTGATTTTTGGTGTAACCCCGTTTTTAGCAGGTTTTATATCCATGAAAAGCAAAAGAGTTCGGGATGTCTTTGAAGGAAAAGGGACCGTTTTCATAAAAAATGGAAAAGTGATGGAAGAGAATTTAAAAAAGGAGAAATATACCATCGATGAACTGATGGAGTTACTTCGATCAAAAGATGTCTTTCAAATTTCCGATGTCGAATTTGCTGTATTAGAAGCAAATGGGGAATTAAATGTTTTATTAAAGAAAGAAAATCAACCTTTAACAGCCAAAGATTTTGGGGTTAAAGTTCCCTCATTTAAGGAACCACAAACGGTCATTATGGATGGAGAGATTCTTGATGAACCATTATCGACGATTGGTTTAAGTCGAAATTGGTTAAAAACGGAATTAGAAAAAAAAGGTGTAAGCATCGAAAATGTTTTCCTCGGTCAGGTGGATTCCTTTGGGCAGTTATCTGTTGATCTTTTCGATGATAAACTTAAAGTTGCTGAACCCGTAGAAAAACCGTTAATTCTTGCAACAATGAAAAAATGTCAGGCGGATTTAGAGCTCTTTGCTCTTGCTACAAATGCAGAAGAAGCAAAGCAGATCTATAGTAAAAATAACAAAAAACTAGAAGAAGCCATAAATAAAGTGACTCCTCTATTAAGAGAATAGGTAATATTTAATTCTTATGAAGAGGGGTCTTCCTCTGTTTTGCTCTACCATATAAAACACAGAGTATCTATATTAGTACATACAGCAGCACTTTTGAAAATAACTTTTAAGGCCGGTGGATAAATAGATTTTAGCATTTTTATGAGCTTGTGCAGAAAAAAACTAAAAGAAGGGATTTATTAAAATGAAGAAAACAACAACCGACTTTCGAGATAAAGAAAATGAAAAATATGATATTCAAGACAATCCTGTTCAAGGAGATGCCAGCCTGCAAAATGACAAGTTCGATCCGGGAGAGAATAGCTATTTAAATGAATATTCATACTCAGGTGATGAAAATGGAGAAGAAAACCAATTTGCTGAGGAACTTTCAGATGGAGGGGAAAGGAATGAATTGATAAAAGAACAAACTAATAGGAATTTTAATGAATAATATAAAAACAAAGAATATAAGGGCTGTTCATGCAGCTCCTTATTTCTTATTTCAATTTCACCGATAAAAGAAAAGGAAAAGTTTCCAAACCATGAATAAAAACAACATATACCCAATAAACGAATAAACATGAGACCAATCTGTATCATGAACAAACCACCCTAATTGTTCGGTGATCTGTTCTATAAAAAAGATAGCAGCCCCAGTGATGAGTATGATCATCCAACGAATAAAAAAATGAACTCGTTTTGCAACAAATAAAAAAAGAATAGTGAACAAAGGCAGAAAAAATAAAGTGAACACAATATTAATTGTAAATATTTCTGGAAAGAGTCTGATAGGAAAATGATATATTCCTTTTCCTACAAAAATTAAGTCTAAGTAAGTCCCCGCCAGGGAAGCGAATAGAGCTGTAATTATATAGGCATAAGGTTTATTATTCACGCTGGAGAAATATTGCTTTTTTTGCAATGATTGTACTCTCCATTTTTTCAATCGTTCTGCAGTACTTTTCATAAATGTCCCCACTTTTTAATTTTTCGTCTTTCCACAAATAATCAACAATTCTCCAATCCTCAAACCAGTCGCCCTTTTCCGCTTCTGGTTGATTAATATTTTTCCAAGCATACTGTAAGGGAGGGCTGTAAATACGGGCTGCTCCTTCTCGCAGCTGGCAATTTTTTGTTCTACGCTGATAAAGTTTGCCCGGCACCTTTTCGTTAACATGATGAAAAAGATGATTCCAATAATCTTTCCGTGAGCCAGTATGAGAATGTTGAGTTGCCCAACATAAAACACCATGTAAGGCAGGAGGATACTGAAAAAGCAATGAATATAAACGTTTGCCTAACATGATCCTCTCATGAAGAGAACCGAAATAGTGCAATGTATCGCCAATTAAGCTTGGTTTGTCTGTCGTATCGTTCTTATAAAATGGAAAGATAATATGATTAAAGCGTAAAAAACTATATAGTTTAAAACCTAAAGTGTTTAATACTGTATTTTTATAATGATGGTGTTTAATAACTCTTTTTTCTAAATAACTTTGTTCATTAATCACCATAGCAATAGCTAAAAGATTGCAGTCACCATGCTTCCAAAAAAAATTCCATATCGTTTCCATAAATGTCGAAACATCAAAATACGGAAGAAGATAAAAATGATTTTTATTCGTCCTTAAACTTTTCTGATACAGTAAAAATTGCGGGTATACATCTTGAAATACTAACCAGTTTCCACGTTCTAAAAATAAAAAGAAATTTTTCTGTTCTTTCTCTGACAATAATCTGGTGAGAAGATCACCTTTTAAATCTGTCATATACCAGCCGCCGTTTCGCGATACCATATGACCTAAAAAAGCCCAGTGAATTTCAGGGTGCCGTAGAAAAAAATTCAAATATGCCTTTGTCCGCGTAACGTTATTTATATTCCATTGGTTTGTCGTTACATTAATATCATCAATTAATTTTCTTTCTTCTTTTGATAGTTTATGTTTTGGAAAAGAGCTTATTTTATTTTTTGTTTTCTTTTTTAATTCTTCTTTTATTTCCTTATAACATTTTTCCTTCCATTTCTTTTTTCCCAACCAGCTGACTTTCAATCTATTACCCTCCTTTCTATTGGGGGAATATAGATGTGAAGAAGGGAATAAGTATTGTAAAAATGTTTGTAATAAGAGAGGGTAAGTTGTTACATGAAAAACGTAGAAGCTGAAATAAATAGGCTGATTAACCTTTTGATTGAGGAACAGAATCATGACGGTTCATGGTCCTATCCATTTGAAACAGGTATTTCAACCGATTGTTATATGATCATCTTATTACGAACGCTGCAAATAAATGATGAAGATTTAATTTACTCTCTGGTGTGTAGAATTCTAAATAGGCAGGAAGAAAATGGGGCATGGAAATTATTTTATGATGAAGATGAAGGGAATGTAACGGCAACAGTTGAAGCATATTATGCTCTTCTCTTCTCTGGTTATCGAACACAGAATGATCCAGACATACAATTAGCCAAAGAGTTTATTGTGGCAAACGGCGGTTTAAAAGAAATTAATATGTTTACTAAAATCATGTTAGCTTTGACGGGTCAATATAAATGGCCGAGTTATTTTCCTGTTCCGATTGAGATGATCCTATTGCCCAGTTCATTTCCAGTTAACTTTTTTGACCTTTCGATATACGCAAGAGCAAATTTAACTCCTATATTCATTGCTGCGAATTATAAATTTAGCTTAAAGACAAAAGGGGCTCCAGATTTATCGGATTTATTTTTAAAAAGAGGCGATGATGAGTGGGGGCAAGAGTTAGATCATTTACGGACTTTTCTTCCTCCTATTCAACAAGGGATCAATCATCTTATAGGTTATCCACATAAGCTCCATGAGCTAGCTTTAGAACGCTCTGAGCATTACATGTTGCAGCGTATCGAGTCAGATGGGACTTTTTACAGTTATTTTAGTTCTACATTTCTTATGATTTTTGCTCTAATGGCACGTGGGTATCCAAAGCATCACCATACCATTAGGAGGGCTGTTCAGGGACTGAAATCGTTTCATACCAACATTGATAATCACACGCATATACAGTACACCACAGCCAATGTTTGGAATACGGCTTTAATCTGCCATGGATTACAAGAAGCAGGAGTTTCCCATTCCTCTGAAACTATTCAAAAGGCCCAAAAATACTTACTATCCAAACAGCATTTTTTATATGGTGATTGGGCTATCCATAATAAAAACATGTTACCTGGGGGATGGGGGTTTTCCGACATAAATACGTTCAATCCTGATATAGATGATACAACGGCTTCCTTAAGATCCTTGAGAACCCTTGTTGTACATAACCCTGTTTATTATCAAGCTTGGGACCGAGCTATTCAATGGGTTATATCTATGCAAAACGATGACGGCGGCTGGGCTGCATTTGAGAAAAATGTTGATAAATCACTTCTTGCATGGCTGCCAGTGGAAGGGGGAGGAAAAATGGTACTTGACCCTTCTACGGCAGATCTAACCGGGAGAACATTAGAATTTTTAGGCAATTTTACTCATTTGGACCAACACAATCCCTTTATAAAGAACAGTATTCATTGGCTGCTCCAAAATCAGAGAAAGGATGGTTCATGGTATGGCAGGTGGGGGATCTGTTACATTTATGGAACATGGGCAGCTGTTACGGGATTAATGGCCGTAAAATTTCGTAAAAATCACTCGTCCATTCAGAAGGCAATAAAATGGCTATGTGAAATCCAAAACCAAAACGGTGGATGGGGGGAATCGTGCAAAAGTGACATAAATAAAAAGTATGTTTCTTTACAGGCAAGCACTCGGACTCATACCGCCTGGGCGCTGGATACACTTATAGCAGCAGAAAATGAAGAAACTTCCGAAATAAAGCACGGGATTAAGTTTTTGTTAGAGTCATCTGAAAAAAGTGATTGGACAACATCGTATCCTAAAGGACAGGGTCTCCCAGGAGGATTTTATATTCATTATCATAGTTATGAATACTTATTTCCATTACTCGCTCTGAGTCATTATAAGGATAAATTTATGAAATAAGTTAATAAGCTCCGATTCTATGACTTTAAAGTCCAGGATTTCTTAGTTAGACATTCTGGACTTTATGATGGATGAATTCAGAGGATAATCTGTTTCAGTTAATTTGTATAGACAGACAGCTTCTGATGATATCTTTTTATCCATTTAGAGGATTGAATAATTTAATGGTAAGAGAACAAAATAGGTGAAGACAATGACATTGGAAGTGATGGGGTTGAAAACACAGTTAAACATTATGATATCCATATTAATCTTTACCTTGCTAATGGGCAGACCATTGGTTATTAATGCTAAAGAACCCCAAGAACTGCAAGGCTTTTCTTATTCTCCATTTGAATATATAGTACGTGAGCAATATTATGGTGACATGCTTCCATGGGAAGATGTTCGTTCATTATTGCCTCATAAGGTGAAATTTCAGGTTATTGATCTTGACACTGGCTTAAGTTTTCGTGTGCAAAAGCGTGCTGGTAATCAACATGCAGATGTACAGCCGTTAACGAGAAAAGATACTCAAATTATGAAAGAAATTTATGGTAATAGCTGGAGTTGGAAAAGACGAGCTATTCTGGTTAACACTAATGATCGTATGATTGCTGCTTCTATGCATGGAATGCCTCACGGGGGAGGGGGTTTGTCGAATGGGTTTCCTGGCCATTTCTGTATTCACTTTGCTGGAAGCATAACCCACCGGACAAAAAACTCGGATCCAACTCATCGACTGATGGTTTTAAAGGCCTCTGGGAAACTGGCAGAATACCGTAATGAAATGAATCCATACGAAATAATAGATCTTTTTATTACAGCCATAAATCAAAGTGATCCTTATATGTTACAAATGACCCTGTCTGAACCTCATACGTTACAAATGGCAGCTATTTTAAAACGTATGGACCGGATGGGAATGGTTTCAAAACATACGAGTTTCAAAAAGCTGAAAAAACTGCCTATCGTGGCATTGGAGGTACCTGTCGAACTTCAATCTTATCAACGTGATCAGGGAAAAGAGAGAAAATCATATACTTTCATCCTGACACGAGATGTAATAACCAATCGATGGGAGATTCTCTCCGAAGATTTTTTAAACCTTATGTAATTTACATTGAAGCGGAGTAGAAGAAACAATGGTCAACAAGGAGTAGATAAGAATCATTTTCTCCTAAAGGGTTGGATTTTTCTTCATTATTATTTATACTGTAATAAAATAGAATAGCTCATAACTAGGGGAGTCCAATAAGCTGGGCTGAGAAAGAAATGCTTTGAAGTTTCTTGACCCTTTGGACCTGATCTGGATCATACCAGCGTAGGGAAGTTAGAAACTCATCCATGATGAATAAACTTCTACATATACAAAGCCGGGTCCATCCTTTAAATGGGACCGGCTTTTTTATGTACTTCTACCTGTTTGCAATTTGTTATGTTCTAGATCTCGTCCTTTATCAATGAACTTATTGAAAAGGAGAGATTTTTTTATGTCCATTTCTTCATTAAATGAAAAAAACATTTCCATCATGTCCAGTTTCTCCGGTAGTAAGAAAGTTTATGTAGAAGGTTCAAGACCGGATATTAAGGTACCTATGCGCGAAATCGACCTAAGTCCGACAACAGGAAGCTTTGGGGAAGAAGAAAACCCGCCACTACGTGTCTATGACACAAGCGGACCTTACACGGACTCTGATTATTCGGTTGACATAACAAAAGGACTTCCTGCCCTTCGCAGTAAATGGATTCAGGAACGATCCGATGTAGAAGAATATGAAGGCCGTGATACAAAACCTGAAGATAACGGATATCGTGATGAAGATGATCCCCGTGCTAATCATGACGTGTTTCCTGGATTAACACGGAAACCACTGCGGGCAAAAAAGGGGAAGAATGTTACTCAGCTTCATTATGCTAAACAGGGGATTATTACGCCTGAAATGGAATTTATCGCAATAAGAGAAAATATGGACCCTGAATTCGTACGTGACGAAGTGGCAAAAGGTAGAGCGATTATTCCCGCTAGCATTAATCATCCAGAAACAGAACCAATGATTATAGGACGACATTTTCATGTCAAAATTAACGCCAATATCGGTAATTCTGCTGTTTCTTCGTCGATTGAAGAAGAGGTTGAAAAAATGACCTGGGCAACGCGCTGGGGAGCAGACAATATTATGGATTTATCAACTGGTAAAAATATCCATAAAACTCGCGAATGGATTATCCGCAACTCAGCCGTCCCTGTTGGCACTGTTCCTATATATCAAGCATTAGAAAAAGTAAATGGAGTTGCTGAAGACCTGACTTGGGAGGTTTACCGGGATACGCTGATTGAACAAGCGGAGCAGGGGGTGGATTACTTCACCATTCATGCTGGTGTGCTTTTGCGGTATGTTCCGTTAACAGCAAAGCGCCTGACTGGTATTGTCTCTCGGGGCGGCTCGATTATGGCACAATGGTGTCTCTATCACCATGAAGAAAGCTTTTTATATACTCATTTTGAGGAAATCTGTGACATTATGAAAACCTATGATATTGCATTTTCATTGGGTGATGGTTTGCGACCCGGTTCCATCGCAGATGCCAATGATGAAGCACAATTTGCAGAACTGGAGACTCTTGGGGAGCTAACAAAGATTGCTTGGGAGCATGACGTTCAGGTGATGGTGGAAGGCCCAGGGCACGTACCAATGCATCTTATTAAAGAAAACATGGACAAACAATTAGAGACGTGTGAGGAAGCGCCGTTTTATACGCTTGGGCCTTTAACAACTGATATAGCTCCGGGCTATGATCATATTACATCAGCCATTGGAGCTGCCATCATTGGCTGGTACGGGACAGCGATGCTTTGTTATGTGACGCCAAAAGAACATTTAGGTCTCCCTAATAAAGACGATGTTCGTGAAGGGGTAATAACATATAAAATTGCTGCCCATGCAGCGGATTTAGCCAAAGGACATCCGGGAGCACACAAAAGAGATGATGCTTTATCCAAAGCTCGTTTTGAATTCCGCTGGAGAGATCAGTTTCATTTATCTTTAGATCCTGAACGTGCCTTAGAATATCATGATGAAACATTGCCTGCAGAAGGGGCAAAAACAGCCCATTTCTGTTCCATGTGCGGACCAAAATTTTGCAGCATGAGAATTTCACAAGATATTCGCAATTATGCCGAGGAAAATGAACTGTTTACCAAAGAAGAGATTGAAAAAGGGATGAAGGAGAAAGCTGAAGAATTTAAAAAATCTGGCGGCAATATTTATCAGTAACTTTTTAGGAGGTTCAGGATGTTGTCGAAGGTGGAAAAAATTGAAGAAGAAATGAAACAGTCAAAAATTCATCTTGCTTTTTTGGAGAATCGTTTAAAAGAGATTCAACAAAATTGTGATCATTCCTTTAAAGGTAATTCTTATTATGAAAAATGTGTGAAGTGTCATAAAATAGAAGTTTTCTATTACTAACAAGACTGACAAATTAAAACTGGTTCTAATGCGAACGTGTACCTGTCAAGTAGAAACAGTTAAAATACTTTTCATCAGTGAGGTCCAAAGTCTCATCATTTGGCCTCACTTTCTTTATCGTTCAAGCAGCTAGTTACACTCTTTCGTTTAAGTGCGTCAGATCCCTACGATGTTTCGTATTTCACGGGTATCTTGACAGTGAAACGTCTTTTGGTTGTTTTTGTTTCTAGAACAATCTATCGCACTTCAAGTGCCAAAAGAAGTTTTCGATGAAAGCATTGTCCCAGCAGTTGCCTCATCGCTGGACATGGACTGGGATTATCCCAAGTTGAGCACGAAATACCTCAAAGATGATTATATTATCTGCCTCCTTATATAAAGGCAGTTTTTCAATCTTGTCTGCTCTAAGGGCAATATCAATAAGGGCCAGTTTTTAAATGAAGAATTTGTTAAGCTAATTCCCCACAATAATGGCATATACGTCCACATGCGCCATTTCCGCAATTTACTATTTCATGGCTAGAGATTTTCAGCATTCGACCTATTAAAAAAAGATAAAGTCTTTGTCCACGAACACATAAAAAAACAATTATTTAGAGTATTGATTATTTTCAGAAAATATAGTATTGTATGATATATCATATATCAATAATCTACAATTTTACTAAGATGACTAATTTTTATGGCTAGGAGGTTTCATAATAATGTATAAAGTATCAGCAAACAATTTAAGAAATTACTGCAAAAGAATATTGGTAGAAGCTTCTTTACCGGAGGAAGAAGCAGAAGTAATAGTGGACAGCCTGGTGGAGGCCAATGAAATTGGGGTTGATTCTCACGGTGTAACAAGACTTGCAGACTATATAACTCGTTTGAATAAAGGGATAATAGAAAATAAAACGGAATTAACGGTATTAAGGGAAGCTGGCTCCACTATTTTATATGATGCGAACAATGGATGGGGCCAGTATGCCGGGAAAGTGGCAATGGAAAGAGCAATAGAAAAAGCAAAAAAATATGGTTCCAGTGTAAGCGGAGTAAGAAATTCAAATCATTTTGGCACCGCCTCTTATTTTGCAAAAATGGCAGCTAACGCTGGGTGTTTGGGGATAGTTATGACAAATGCCTCTCCTTTAATGGTAGCGTGGGGATCGAGAAAACCAACTTTAGGAACAAACCCCTTTTGTGCAGCCGTCCCAACAAATCAGCATCCTGTAGTCCTTGATATGGCTACAAGTAATGTCGCCCGAGGGAAAATAAATTTGGCTGCAAAAAATAAACAAAGCATTCCAGAAGGGTGGGCCATCACGAAAGATGGTGAACCTACAACCGATGCTGAGGAAGCTCTTAAAGGGTTTCTATTACCGGTTGGAGCGAAAGGCTCAGGGTTAGCTATGATGATTGATATTATGACAGGAGTAATGACCGGGGCGTTATTTGGGGAGGATATTCCGAGAATGTACGATGATGCCGATCCTCAACAGCTGGGTCACTTATTCATGGTGTTTAATATAGAAAACTTTATGGATCTCGAAGCGTTTAAGGAACGGATGGACGAGCGGATTAGACAAACGATAGAAAGTCCAGCGGCACAAGGGTTCGATAAGGTGTTTATGCCGGGAGATATTGAGCAAATGAGAAAAGAAAGCGCTTTAAAGGAAGGTATTCTGGTAAGTGCGGCAGTCTATAACGAACTAAAGCAATTAGGAGAAGAGTATGGTGTGAACGCCGATCTATAAAGGAACAAATTGGGTGATTTTTTTAAAAATTCTGTGATATATCAAATATCAATGAGATTAATCAAAATCTGAAAGGAAGATGAGGGGAAAATGGAAATGGATAAGCTGCTGACGGAGGTTACAGCAAAGACACAAAATATAAAGTCATTAAGGGATGTGGCTTTAGAATTTTTGAGGGAAGCAATTTTTACTGGACATTACCAACCAGGAGATCATTTAAAAGAAAGGGATCTGTCAAAGTTATTAGGAATTAGCACGACGCCGATCAAGGAAGCATTAAGAGTTCTAAGCCATGATGGTTTAGTGGAGACAGTCCCGAGAAAAGGAACATTTGTCTCTGAACTGGTGGAGACATCCATTGAAGAATTTATGATGCTTAAATCGGTGTTAGAGGGACTAGCTGCTAAACTAGCTGCGTTAAAGATCACAGACGATGAGGTGAAGGTTTTAGAAAAACAAGTGGCAGAGATGGAGAAGCTAACAAAAGCCAAAGAGGTTGAAAAGTTAGTTTCTGTAAATTTTAAATTTCATAGGTTAATTAGAGAAGCAGCAAATAATCCAATGATGTTTCAGACGTTGAACAATGTAGTTGCACTTGATATCGCTTTTCGAAAACGGGCTTTAAAGTACGACATGGAGATTGAGAAAGGGTTTCTAGAACATAATGAAATCTTCCAATCTATTAAAACCGGAAAAGCGGAGTTGGCTGAAGAATTAATGAAAAAACACATTATGAGAACAGCAGTTAATGTATTGGAACAAAAATAATTTTAGTGGAAAAAATAAGGATTTTTTGGGGGGTGAATAATGGGAAAAGTTTCTTATATACCATTTTAACAGGTTATATCGAGAGCTATCGGTAAAGGGACAAAAATTAACAAGGAGGATTTTGTAATGAAGAAATTAACCGGTTTTTCACTAATCATGTTATTTTTTTAGTAATGATTTTGTCAGCCTGTAACGGGGCGGAAGAAACAGAAAGTTCCGATAATAGCAACAGCGAAAGCGATGTTGAAAATGTAAGCGCTTCCTCCAAGTATCCTGAATTTTTGACGGTTGCGGGAGCTACTAGCGGAGGAACCTACTTCTTGTTGGCAAATGCGCTCAGTCAAATGATGGCAAGTGAATTCCCTGACATTGATACCAATGCTAAATCCACAGCCGGCTCTCCTGTTATTATTGAAAATATTGAAAACGGGGAGGTTGAACTAGGGATTGCGCAAGCCGGGGTTGCGGAGCAAGCATATAATGGTATTGCCCAATTTGAAGGACAAACAATGGAAAATATTCGACAGCTGACCTATTTTTATCCCAATGTAATGCAAATGGTGGTAAGAAAAGATGCCGAAATTGAATCGGTCGAAGATTTTTTTGGTAAAACCATTGCAGTAGGGGCATCAGGAAGTGCAACAGAACTGAACAGTCGAGATCTGGTTAAAGCGGCAGGGTTAACATATGATAACATCACACCTGAATATGTGAGCGAATCTCAGTCTGTAGAATTAATGAGAAATAAACAGGCCGATGGTGCCAATATGATTGCTGCCTTAGGAAGTTCAAATATGCTAGACATTTTAAGTACAGGTGATTACGAAATTCTTGAGATTGATGAAGAAACAATTAAGACGCTGTCAGAAGAAGTAAATGGCGCCTACTACCCGTATACGATTCCGGCCGACACATACCCAAATCAACCGGACCCAATTGAAACGTACGCTGTTGCCAATTGGCTGCATGGAAGCGCGGAGCTTTCGGAAGATTTTGTTTATGAAATGATGACGAGCATATATGAAAATAAGGAAGTCCTGGTTGAAACACACAACGTAGCGGAAAATATTAATTTAGAGGATGCCTTAAATGGTCAAACGATCCCTCTCCATGACGGGGCGATTAAATTCTATGAAGAGAATGGAATTAAAGTGAATCAATAAGTAGGAGCTCAGCCGGGGGAGAATGCATCCTTTCTACTCCGGCAGGTAATCATTTTACGCCACCGGCATTTTTAAAAGAAGAGCAATGTATGAGGGAAGAGGTGATGGTAATGGTCAAAAAGGCGAAGAACGATTCAAAAAAAAAAGATGACAAAAAGAGGCCAGCTGCTGCAAGTGATACAGAGGAGAAGAAAGAAATAGCAGAAAAAATTAATGTAGAAGACATAGCAAAAAATTTTGAGGTGGAAACGAAATACCGAAACATTAAAGGGAAAATAGGATTAATGGTTGCTTCCATTGCAATAGCAATGTCGGCCTTTCATCTGTTTACTGCAGCCATACCGATAGTCAGTGGGAAACACCGGGCGATGCACTTGCTGTTTGCACTCGTTCTTGTCTTTTTGTTATACCCTGGCCGAAAGAAGTCTAGTCAAGAAAAACCAACCGTATTTGATTATCTTTTTGCTATAGTAGCTGCTGTTTCCACAGGATACTTAGTTGTTATGTTTGATGCGATAGCAATAAGAGGGATGACTACTACAACGCTTGATTTGGTCATGGGCTTTATTACGATCGTAGTTGTAATAGAAGCAACCCGCCGATGTATCGGAATAGAGCTTCCCATTCTGGCTTTGCTGTTTTTAGCTTATGCTTATTTAGGTCCATACTTACCAGGAGAGATGACTCACCGGGGGTATAATCTGGAAACATTAATTCAGCATATGTACATTGGAAGCGAAGGAATTTTTGGAATAGCGCTTGGAACGTCGGCAGCGTATATTTTCCTTTTCATTCTATTCGGGGCTTTTTTAAACGGGACTGGTCTATCGAGCTTTTTTACAAATGCTTCGATGGCTCTGGCAGGTCATAGGCCAGGCGGACCAGCAAAGGTATCTATATTAACAAGCGGATCTTTAGGGATGATTAATGGAAGTGCGGTAGCAAACGTGTCAACGACAGGTCTGTTTACGATTCCTTTAATGAATCAAGTTGGATATAAACGGAGATTCGCTGCAGGTGTAGAATCGACCGCCTCAACAGGGGGACAGTTTACCCCGCCAATTATGGGTACGGCCGCTTTTATTATGGCTGAATTTTTAGGTGTTCCATATACAAATATTATTATAGCAGGTGTTATTCCGGCCATTCTTTACTTTGTTTCTTTGTGGGTGATGGTTCACTTTGAAGCATTGAAATCAGGGTTGCATGGAGTATCAAAAGAACTTCTCCCGGAAATGAAAAGCGTTTTTAAAGAAAAAGGGCACTTGCTGCTCCCTATTGTTTTGCTTCTGTTTATGCTATTTGCAGGTTATACACCAGTATACGCAGCCTTTTTTTCCATCGTAGCAACCTATTTCGTTAGTTTTTTACGGAACTCAACACGAATGGATATGAAAACATTGTTTAAAACGTTAGAAGAAGGTGCGAAAGGTGCTATTACAGTTGCAATGGCAACAGCAGTTGTGGGTTTTATTATTGGCGTTGTCTCGTTGACGGGGATTGGTTTAAAATTAGCGAACCTCATTTTAGTTTTTTCGAATGAACAATTATTATTAACTTTGGTCCTGACAATGATAACCGCCATTATACTAGGCATGGGTCTTCCGACCGCTGCCTGTTATATTGTTGGAGCTACTGTTGCAGCCCCAGCAATCACTCAATTAGGCGTTGAACCATTAGTAGCTCACTTTTTCGTTTTATATTTTGCTTGTTTGTCTGCCATTACACCTCCAGTCGCTTTAGCATCGTACGCGGCTGCCGGTATTGCCGGAGAATCACCATCAAAAGTAGGGTGGACAGGCTTTAGATTAGGTATTACAGGCTTTATCGTTCCATTTGTTTTTGTCTATTCTCCAGAGTTGCTTTTACAAACCAATCAATATTTAACGGTGGGACTTGCATTTGTAACCGCACTGGTCGGGGTATTTTCTTTAGGTACAGCCATTGTAGGCTATCTATTAGATTACACAAAGGTGTATGAGAGAGTCATGTTAATTGTAAGCTCCCTGTGCTTAATACAAGCTGGCATAACAACGGATGTAGTCGGGATTTCTCTGCTGGTCATTGTGTTATACGCACAATTGAGGAGAACAAAAAGTATAAAAGAGATCATAAAAGGAAAGAGGTTCGAGAATGAAGCCATTTAAGGTATTAGTCGTGCAGCCAATTTTAGAAAGGGGCATGCAAACGTTAATAGACGCAGATATCGATATTGTTCAACCAAATTCTTTGGAAGATGAGACGTTAGCAGAATTAGCAGCTGATTGTGACGGAATGTTAGTAAGGACAAAAACGATTCCACGAAAAATAATAGAGAGAGCAACAAAGCTTAAAGTGATTGCCCGTTCAGGAGTTGGTTACGATAATGTCGACCTGGAAGCAGCTGCTCAAAGGGGAATTTACGTCTGTAATGTTCCACAAGCCAATGCCAATTCGGTGGCGGAACAAGTCATTGGAATGATTATTGCGTTGGCACACCGTATTATCAAAGCTGATAAAGCTTTGCGGCAAAATCGCTTTGAGGTGCGGGAAACTTTTATTGGATCAGAGTTAAAAGGAAAAACAGTAGGTTTGATCGGTTTCGGGAGCATTGGCCAGTTAACAGCCAAAAAATGTGCGTTTGGATTGGATATGGATGTTGTTGCTTACGATCCATTTTTAGAAAATAAAAATAAATTTGATTATTTAACATTCATGGACTCTGTGGAATCGGTACTAAAAATATCAGACTTTGTGTCTTTACATCTTCCTTACAGCTCAGAACTCCATCATTTTATCGGTGAACAAGAAATAAATAAAATGAAAGGCGGAGCTTTTTTGATTAACTGTGCCAGGGGAGGACTGGTTGATGAAAAAGCTCTGTATCAGGCAATTAAGAATGAACGAATTTCAGGGGCTGGCTTGGATGTATATGAAGAAGAGCCGCCTCAAAAGAACCACTATTTATGGGAGCTGGATAATGTCATTGTTACACCGCATATGGCTGCCCATACAAAAGAGGCACTAGAAGCCATGGCGGTAGGAGCTGCAAAAGAAATTATTGATGTGTTTAATGGAAAACAACCACAGAGCTGTGTAAATAAATATCTTCTAGATAGAAAAATAAATGAAACAATTAATTGAAGATACTGGAAGAAGATCTAATATTGATTCAGCACTATTGACAGATGTAGATACTATAGAAAGGGGAATTTGAATGTTTCATAATAAATTAAAACAACAACTAATGGATCAGACTCAGGCAACAGCCTTTGGTGTTTTTATAGGTTTTCCTTCCACCCAAATGGTTGAAATGGCAGCCTACAATGGTTTTGATGTTGTCGTCATCGATAATGAACACGGCTTGCTTTCTACAGAAAATATAGAACATATGGTTATTGCTGCGGAACATGCAGGAGTAACTTCTATTGTGCGTGTCGTTTCCAGTGAGTCTGGCGAGATATTAAAAGCGATGGATCGCGGTGCCCATGGGGTCCATGTACCACAGGTCGATACGAAAGAGGAGGCCCAACAGGTAGTTAATGCGATAAAGTACCCTCCCGTTGGTAATAGAGGGGCCGCATTCTCCATGAGAGCAGCTCGTTATGGCGCGGTGCCTATCAAAGATTATTTAATCCATGCAAATGAAGAAACACTAGCATGTATTCATATAGAGAGTAAAAAGGCTTTGGATAATATAGAGGAAATCATAAGTGTTTCAGGCATTGATATGGTTTATATTGGTCCAACCGACTTATCTGTGTCCCTCGGTTATGAAGGAAGTATAGACCACCCGGAATTGCTTAAAGCAATTGATTCTATACAAGAAACAGCTCGGAAATATGATGTTAAGGTAGGTATTCATACAAAGGACAGTGAGGGAGCGAGATTAAGAAAGGAATGGGGAGCAGATTATGTTTGTTTAACAGTTACTTCTCTTCTTAACCAATCATTTTCAGGTTATATTCAAAATGCAAAAGAAGCAAGTGGAGAAAAAAATAACTTTAAATAAGGAGAGTGGAAAACATGACCTACAAAAAATTAGCAAAAAATTTAGAAACAATTTGTGCTATAAATATAACCCCATTTTATAAAGACACAAAGGAAATTGACTGGGGAGGACTAGAAGAAAATATTCAATTTTTATTGAAACATGGTACGGAAGTAATTGTTCCAAACGGAAATACGGGTGAATTTTATGCTTTAACGTTGGAAGAGGCAAAACAACAAACAAGAAACGTGGTCGACATTGTACAAGGTAGAGCAACAGTGGTAGCAGGAGTTGGCTATTCCGTTAATACAGCCATTGAGTTAGGAAAGGATGCCCAAGAAGCAGGGGCTGATTGTGTAATGATTCATCAGCCCATTCATCCTTATGTAACCACAGATGGAGCCATTTCTTATTTTAAAAAGATCATTGAAGCATTAGATATTCCTTCTATTATCTATTTTAAAGATCCACATTTAAGTGATGATGTTATTAAGGAATTAGCACCATTAGAAAAATTTATAGGAATAAAATACGCGATTAACGATTTACCACGCTTTAAGAAAGTTATAAGGGAAGTACCCGAAGAGCACAATCTGGCATGGATCTGCGGAACAGCTGAAAAATGGGCTCCGTTTTTCTATAACGCAGGTGCTAAAGGTTTTACGTCTGGAATAATTAATATTTATCCCGAAAGTTCTTTTGCTATGTTAAACGGGTTAAGAGAAGGCGATCATGAAATGGTGTGGAAAGTTTGGGAAGAAACATTGGATTATGAAAACCTAAGAGCCAAATACAATAACGGTAATAATGTCGTAGTCATAAAGGAATCCATGGCTGAAATTGGGATGAATAGTGGTGTTACAAGAGAACCAGTGAATCCATTAAATGAAGAAGATAAGAAAGAAGTTGAAGAAATTTTGGAAAGTTGGAATCTGCTAAACAAAGTAAATGACTAAAAGAGGAGTCGATACAGAATGATGAATACGATAACAGCTGCAAAAGCAATAGTAGAAGTAATGGTAAGGGAAGGTGTGGAAAAGGCCTTTTGTGTCCCTGGTGAAAGTTATCTTAGTGTCATGGATGCGATGTATGATTACTCGGAAATAGAGTTAATTAGCGGCCGACAAGAGGGCGGCGTATCCTTTATGGCAGAAGGTTATGCAAAAGCTACTGGAAAAGTTGGGGTGTGTTTCGCCACCCGGGGTCCTGGTGCAACAAACCTTTCGATTGGGCTTCATACAGCTTATCAAGATTCCACCCCCGTAGTTGCTTTTATTGGCCAAGTAGAAAGTAACTTCAGAGGAAAAGAAGGTTTTCAAGAAATTGATTTACCTGAATATTTTAAACACATCGTAAAATGGACTGCCGAATTAAGGGAACCCGAAAGAGTTCCTGAATTAGTCCACCGGGCTTTTCATATTGCTAGGTCAGGAAGACCGGGACCTGTATTAATTTCCCTTCCAGAAAATATTTTAAATGAAGTCGCAGAAATGGAATTTACTAAATCTGATACTTCTGTTTACTCCCTTCCCCGTCCATCTATAGATGCTGTTGAAAAAGCAAAGAAGCTATTAGAGGAAGCAAAACGACCAGTCATCATCGCAGGAGGAGGTGTGACTCATACAAAATCTGCATCTGAATTAGTTAAAGTGGCGGAATCAATAAACAGTCCAGTTGTCAGTGCATTTCGTAGGTTTGATGCCTTTCCTAATCATCATTCTCATTACGTGGGTTCTTTAGGACTTGGCACTCCGAAATATTTAATCGATTTCATCCAAAGCGCTGATGTAGTATTAGCATTGGGGACGCGTTTTTCCCAAATTACCTCCCAGGATTACTCGCTAATTAATGTTGAATCAAAGCTCATTCACATCGATATTTCCGAAGGAGAATTAAACAAAATTTATCGGCCTGAACTTGGGGTTGTCAGCGATGTAAAAAGTTTTTTGATTGATCTTCTTTCTGTAACCGAGAAAGGATTTAATAACACTTTAATAAAGAAAAATTATGTTCAAAATGTTAGAGAGGAGTACGAGAAATTCTCTACCCCACAGCCAATAGACGGAGAAACCACAGTAAACCTAGATGGCATGATGCACGATTTAAACAGTGTACTTCCAGAAGAAACGATTTTAACCAGTGACGCAGGAAATTTCTTTGGATGGATGTATCGATACTATTCATTTAAGCGAGAAGGAACATACATCGGACCGACATCTGGAACAATGGGGTATGGTCTGCCGTCTGCAATAGGGGCGAAGCTTGCTCACCCTGCCCGCCCTGTTATTGCCTTTGCAGGTGACGGTGGAATGATGATGACGATTCAAGAGCTTGAAACATGTGTGCGAAATAAAATTCCAGTGATTGTAATTGTAGTAAACAATAATATGTATGGAACTATTCGTATGCATCAAGAAAAAAATTATCCTAATCGCGTGATAGCCACGGACTTAACGAACCCTAACTTTGCTGAATTAATGAAAATCATGGGAGGAGACGGTGTTTTAGTTGAAAATAACAAAGACTTTGCACCTGCCTTAGAAGATGCGCTTTCATCACAAGTTCCTTTTTTAATTGAAGTAAAGGCTGATCCAGAACACATATCGGTAGGCAAGACCATGGAAGAATTAAGAGAAATGTCTCAACGAAAAGCTTTTTCATAAATCTTCATAAGTTCTTTGAACACATGCATTTTATCATTCTGAGAGTTTATCGTGTGATCACTAGTAAAATATATTTATTTAAAGTAACCATAGGGAAAGGCCAACAAAATAAATGTTGGCCTTCCAATTTGAATTGAGCGTAAGGTGGCGAACAGTAATGGAAGTACGAATCAGAGAAATGGTTGTAAATATCCAAATACAAGTTAAACAGTAGATCCAAAAGAGAGTGGGGACGGGGAAAAAGGTGGCCGAAGGAATAGATCGCGGTTTGCAAAAGTGTTTGACCGAAGAGCTGGAAAATATAATAATGGTGGTATTGTAGAAGACGCTACAATAGGCGCTGTTAACGACACAAAACAAAATAGTGTACCTTTAGACAAAAGAGTTGGATGGGACGAAGGACTCCCCCTATTCTTGAATGCTTACAATCATTCACCATGACCACTAGTTGTTCGGTCAAAACACTGTGATTTTGTAATTTCATAAATAACGCCTTATTTGGTAATTATAAATTCTGACTTTAAAATTAAAAAAGGAGAGAAGAAAATGAAATATCTGAAAGAGAACAGGTGAAAAAGTCTTAGGGGTTTCACGAGCAAAACGAAAAAGCAAAATGGATTTTGTTGATAAATATTGAAAATCCAATTATACATAGGCAAATACATAGAGATGAAATATGTACTCCATGAAATTTGCAAAGGGTATGGAATTAAATAAGTTTAAAAAACGATCACGTAAACAGAACTAATTTTCCATCCTAAATATGTATCAAAAAAACCCAGTAGGAGGAATCTCTGATGACAGTATCCAGTGATCTAAAAACAACAGTAGCAAGTTTAAAGACTCTCAAGCCAATTTTGAATCATTTGCTTTAGCAACAGAAAATGAACAAGCTAAACAATTGTGTCAAAAATGCAGCAAAGTAAGCTCGCAGATGATTGAACAGTCTCACCGCGTAGCCAGCAAATTGAGCAAGACCTCAGTACTAACATTGTCATGGAGATCCCTTTGCCACCTTAGCAAAAGGTTCACACGGAAATTTGGTTTTCCTCGTTCAAAACCATCTTCAAGGCAGCAGGATATTATCGAAGAACCTGTAATGGAATATATGATGATTATATGGTTACTGTGGTTAAAGAATTCCAGGAAAAAGAGGACTTATCTGTAACCGGATATTTTTTACATAGGGACTATATTCAGTTAGGTTTGCTTGAATAGAATTACTCTTAAACCGTTGATTTTTAACACGCATAGGTAGTATAAAATTATAACAGGCTGCTGATATTTGCAACAGCCTGAGGTGATTTTTCGTAACGTTTCATGCGCATAAAATTTAAGACAGTTAACACCAAGCTGCCCCTACTATGATAAGCAGGATAAATAGTACGACGATTAAAGTAAATCCAGCACCATAACCTGCTCTAGCGACAGGTGCACTATACCCGAATCCTACAACCAAATCCTCCATAACCAAACTACATGGAACCCCTCCTAACATGCTTATTTTAATGACAAGTTATTTAACCGCCTGAAACACGTTATCCAAAGAGTAGAAGATTAGCTAAAATTCTCTCTGAAAATCCCCGTACTATTAGCCAGGATGGTATGATCAAACGTCATAGTCAAATACGGCTGATACACAAATGCAGAAACCGACCCCTCTGAAACGCGTTATAGACGGAAAAATTTATGTATTGTTTTATACAAGGTCATTGATAGGGTACCTTGATAAATGCATTATTTCTGAAATGCTGTTAATCAGTAAACTTTATTTAATTAATAACCGTACCCAACGAAAGCTTCACCTACAATGATTAACAAGATAAATAGTACCACAATTAAGGCGAAACCTCTGCCATAACCGTACCCTGCTCCAGCGACAGAATCGCTTATCTTAATGCATCTCCTTGTTATTTGCAACTAATATATGTCCTCTTCAAAAACATTGATATAGACAATACCACTGTTTTAGGCTCCGGTGTTTAAAGTGTTTATTGCCTTTATATCATTAGATTTATTAAATTCCGCGCCTTCCTATTACGTTTGACCATTGCTACCGTTTAGAAGGGCACATACAATGTCGTAAGTTACGGGAAGACAGGGGGTGAAAGAAAGGATGTCAGCTGCACATTATCATAATGTATGCAATCGGTTTAGAGGCAGAGCTGTTGAAATAAGAACACGTGACGGCAGAAGGCATAGAGGTATTATTTGGCACGTTGACCACTCTAGAGTATTTTTAGAACCTTTTGGCCGTAAAAGAGACCTGGGTGGTTTTGGCTATGGTTTTTTCGGTCCTGGGTATGGGTTCGGATACGGTCTTGCATTAGGTGCTATCGTTTCATTAGCTTTACTTCCGTTTTTCTTTTGGTAACTCTTTTTTTAATGAGTGTTTTATAAAAGCAGACGAATTTTTTCGTCTGTTCCCCCCCCTTTTTCATCAGAAATGACTTTAAAGCTTCTTTTTAGAAAATGTGGTAGTTTTTGATTTGATGAAATAAGTCTGTTTGAGAATGAAGCAAATCTTTACAGATTAGACTATTTTCTAGCATGTATTTCTTGACTAAGTAATACCCAACACAATACCCAGCCATTTTGGGATAAAAGCGAAATCCGTATAGTATATCTTGGTGTTTACGATCAGATGGTAAAATATTTCTGTTTGGAAACACGAGGGTGTCCCACAATTTTTTTAACGTTTGATTTGAATAATACGTTGTCCAATTTGCTGTATATTCTTCACCAAATCTTTCCCGCACTGCATTTTCAGCTAAGCCTTCCAAAATAACTGTATCCAATAAAACATAATCTTTTTCGTTTTTCTTGTATTTGGCTAACCAACAAACATGGTTGTATTCGTGAGTGAATAATGCCCTTATTTCCTTTTGCTTGTTATCGTCTGAAAGAAATAAAAATAATTTATCCTTAAAGGCTAGACCTGATTTCCCATTATAATTTTGTTTTAAATCTCGGTTATGGGGGTCTGATGGGAAAATAAAAATAGGGATATCAGGTCCACCCCATGTTTCTTCAAGATACTGTTTTTCCTTTGTTACAACATCCCATACTTTATTATTCTGTAGTTTTTTTACCCATTCATTCTCTTTTTTGAAAGGGGGGCGATACATTCCGTGCAGAATGAAATATTCATAGATTTCGAGGGGTTTAACGTTATGAAAATATGCTTTTACCTGTTCACATATTTTAATTGGTTTATCATACCAATCTATTAGCCATTTATCTGTTCTAATTACTCCCATATTAATTCTCCCCTAACCACAGATTTCATCTTATATAGTATGATTACGCCAAAAACACGTGATGAAGTATTTAGGCTCTTTTTCATAAGACAGACAATCTCCCCATCGATTTTGTTTTTGAATAATATATAAAAAACCAAATAAGGAAGCACTGGGGTAAAAAAGATGTAGAAGTATCTGTCAAAGCCGAACCCCTTACAGGTCGGCAAAAATAGTATTACGATTCAGTCGAAGAAGAGCGTCAATTCGAAAAGGGCTGTGCCACCACCTTTTCATGTATCCGTCCTGAAGAATAGAGAACACGGCCTTCCGGCTTGGGAATGGAACCTACTGGCTTACCGGGAACATTATTCATAGGGCCGATACCATTCAAATGACAAGTAAAAGAAGTGAAAAAAACGAAGAGACAATGAGCTTCCGTTTCGCATACAACCCCCTGGAAAATGGCAACTGATTAAAGAAAGAGTAATTATAAGAATCTACTCCATGAGTAGAAGCCTTCCTTTCTCTATGCAGAATGAAGGTCTTTTACTTCCTGTTATCAAATTTAATAGTAATTTGAATTTCAAAGTTTCATCATACACTTATCATATTTTCAACAAATCAAGCATTTATCCTTGTATTAGTAATCAACGGGAAGTACATATCAGCTAAACCAAAATAGGAGGCAATAACATATGTCCAACTTTGGAGGATGGACATAAAATAAGAATCATGCCTAATCTTATCGCATATTAAATACCCTTACTTTTCAAGAACAACTTTCTAAATTGGCATATTCTCAATCCATATTAGAAATGATAATGGGAAGAATTGTTGAGTGGTTTCGTCCGCAATGAAGATACGATATTCATACTTAACAATTACAAATGAAAATGGTTTTATGGCGAATTGCTAATGGGATTGGATGTTTGAAAGGGCGAAGAGAAAATTCTAGACAAATGTTTTGACTTATGTAAAACCGGGAGTCATTATTCTTTTGCATGAGTTGCCACAAACGGTTTTTATTCTGTCTGCTTTCATTCAGGGTCTCAAAGAGAAAGGATAAACATTGAACAACCCTCAGAACCGTTGAATTTACCCATTTATAAATGGAGTGGATAGTGTGATTATACAGGAAAATATGCATATTTCGGAAATCGTAAAGGTCTGGCCAGAAACGATTAAAATTTTTGAAGACTACCATATTCCAGTTGATTCGAACAGAAAACTAGAGGATCTGGTTGACAGAGTGAAAGTTAGAGATGTGTTGAGTGATCTTAATCAATTGTTAGGAAGTTCGCAGGCAACCTGTATAGAAGGAGGCTGAAGAATAATAAAAGAGTAGGTTACTCTTTTTATTGTACCCATTTTGTCACTATTCTCTTAGCGCGGACAATGGACTGTCATGCAAAGAATATTATCCTCGCGCCCTTTAACACTCAGAGACTGAAAGGTAAAGGAAACCTGTTTAAATATTCAGCAGTGGGAAAGCTCTGTGAAGTACGGTTCTTCCCGGGGAACAGCAAATGAAAAAATACTTAAAATGGTTCTCTCCCTTCAGGCTCCTCCCATACTACAGAATTTATTTATTTTATTTATAGTTTCAACACATTCTCTTGCTACATTTTAATAACAGATTGGCAATCAGCTATCCAATGTAGAAGAGGAGGGAGATTTTTAAACAATGGGGTATCCACTTATCTACTGAAAGGGATATTGTTGCTTTTGATGGTTTTTTTGGAGAATGAGTAATTCTGGCACACGTAAAAGCCCTTGCAGTATGTTGGGAAGGGGATCTTGTTATAATAAAAGGGAAACAGGAAATCATTCTCCAAAGTATGTAGACTTGGAAAAGATTATGTTCAAATGGATGAACTAGAAAAGGAAAACCCGTGTCAATGTCTCGACAAAAGATGAAGCTGGATCGCTGGGCCCAGGCAATCAATAACTTAGCTGTAGATTTAAAAAGGTATCAGGATTCACGAAGAGATTTTTTGCGAATGTCTCTCATGAACTAAGAACTCCGATCACCTACTTGGGGAGGATATGCCCCTATTGTAAAAGAAGGCTTGTACTAAAGTGAGGAAGAAAAAGAGTAGTAATCAACGATCATGCATAAAGAAGCAGCCAGACTAAAACGTTTGATTGAGGATTTGTTTTATCTTGCTAAAATGGAAGAGGGTAAAATCGATCTGGAAGAAGAAGCGATCTATATAAAAGAAGTGTTGGAAACTGTGGTTGAGCGCATACAGTTACGGGCAAATGAAAAGGGAATCGGAAATTATTTCGAAATTGGAAAACAATATACCGTTTATATACGGTGACGGGATTCATATGGAACAAATTTTTTATAATCTGCTTGAGAATACGATTCGCTATACAGAGCATGGGACTATAAACGTCCGGCTGAAACAGGAAAGCCAAGAAATGGTGTTAATATAGGTTGAAGATACCGGAATAGGAATCCCGGAAGAAGAAAAGCCTTATATTTTTGAACGATTTTACCGTGTGGAAAAATCACGGACCCAAAAACATGGCTGCACAGAGCTGGGCCTTGCGATCACCAAGGAACTCATAGAATTGCAGGACGGAAGGATTGATATGTCGAGCCAAGAAGGCAAAGGAACCAGGTTTGACATACGGTTTCCGACAATACCAGATGAAAAGGAAGGACAAACATGAAAGGCATGGACTGGGTGGTAGCTGTATCTCTGGTGGTAATTGGGTTGTCGTGTCTTACAATGTCTGCTTCCGCTAAAGGGATATATCGATACGTTTTTAGTTATTTGTTTATTTGCGGGCATCCCTGCATTTTTAGGCGGCTTACTCTATTTGTATTTTAGAAAGAGATAAGTAGAGGGAATATTACAATGGAGAGATGGTTTACAAATAGCATACCCTCAACTGGAAGTATTGGCCGAAGAGAAAAAGAGAAAAGGAGAAAGTGTGTTATCTATAAATTATTTGGAAGGAGTAAAGGCCATTATGATGATGAATGGAATGGGGATTATCTGGATGCTGTTGTGGATTGTCGTCTTAGGCTTCGTTATTTATGGGGCGCTTAGGCTGATTCCCAACAAGAAGGAAGAGGAAGATCCTGCGGTACGTATCCTGAAAGAACAATTTGCTCGGGGAGAAATAAGTGAAGAAGAATATGAAAGGAGAAGAAAAGTGTTATCAAAAAATTAAAAAACAAAATTCAGTTCGAACGTCCCCTTCTTATGCTCTATTCTCTTCCAATATTTAATGAAAAATGGGCTTCTCCATTTGAAACGCTTAAAATAATATGTCATATGCTAGTGAAACGCTTAAAATAATATGTCATATGCTAGGCGTAGCAGCAAATCAAAGGAGTGAAGCTATTGTATTATCATCCATCTCATTGGATTTCCCCGCCACCCCCTATCTATGAGCCAAAAATGCGAATGGAAAACACCCCTTCACAGAATATGATGCCCGAAAACAACATGGACTCTATGATGGATATGATGCAAAGACATATGCAGGTGACAAATGAGATTAAACGAAAAGTGGATCAGATAGATGAACGATTGCGGCGAATGGAAGAGAAAATGAGAAGGTAGCGGGGTGCTGCCTTTTTTTGTTAGAAGGTTCCAAAAAACTTTCAGTTCCCCTTTTTAGCCTTCTCATACCCCTTACAGCTTTGAATACAAGAAACGAGAGAGAAATTTTCCCTGTTTCACAAAATGATCACAAAGGCTGGTATACTAACTAACATTAAAAATTTTTTCTTATTAGGGTGAAGTAGATAAGAAATATAAATGAGGATAAATGAGCAGGAAAAAAATGAGTGAAAAAATAACTTTTGAAGTAAAAGGCAGCACAGATCAAATGAAATATGAATTACAAGCAAAAAATCATACGATTGTGATTGACGAACCACCGGAAATGGGAGGGTCCGATAAAGGACCAGACCCCCTGTCTAATCTACTTGCTTCACTTGCTGGATGTGAAAACGTTATTGCTAATATGTAGCTAAAGAAATGAACTTTGACCTTCAAGGGATCGAATTTAACGTGACAGGAGAACTCGATCCAAGAGGCCTAATGGGAAAGGCTGATGTTCAACCATATTTTAATCAAGTTACAATCTATGCAAATGTTAGAACAAGTGAATCTGAAGAACGGGTAAATGAATTAAAAGAAAAAACGGATGCACGCTGTCCAGTTTATACTACGTTAGAAGCGGCGAATATTCCTATTAAAGCTGAATGGACAAAAGCATAAAAAATGGAAAGGAAAGTTCTCACTGCTCTTTAGATGTGAACTTTCCGTCTTTTCTTAAAAGAGTAAAGCCCGAATTATTTATGATATCAAATGAAAAAAATCTGTTCAGAAAAAATGGATGCCCTCTTTTCGTTTTGAATCCCATTTCGACCGCGAAAAACAAACAGTTAAATCGGATAACGGACAAGGTCTGTGACTATTTGAATTGGAACGGGGAAGAAAGGTTACTCCATATGGATTTAGGTATTCAATTGCTACATTGCTCGATGAAAAAGGAATTTCACGAGACTGTATACAGTTTTTACTAGGCCACAGTGAAAGTGCAAATATAAGGTTTTATCTTAGGAGAAATCACAGAAAGATCTATCAAATTAGGAAATCCCTAATTGAAATTGTGCCAATAGTAATGAAAGAGTAGCGACGCCCCCAGAAAGTATTCCAAACAATGATGGCAATCAAAGGAACAATAATAGAACACTTCCATATTCAGAGGAATTTTTACTAGAATTATCACAGAAAAATCCAATGCTTTTTAAAAAATTGATGCTTAAACACTTGTAATAACCTAATAGGGCATGTTAGTTAATTTCGTCTTACTACCAACTTTTTTCTCAATAATTCGGCAGCTATCTATTTATAGATAGAATTCATCTTTATTTAAATAAGCGGCATGTAATTTAGCTGCAATTGTTCTAAATAGATAAAGATAATGATAGGCTTGCATCATAAATAAAGGATATGATGGAATGATGAGCACTGTATTTCTAGAGGAAATAAACGAAGCTTGTTTGGAGGGGGCAAAAACTTTCAAGGATACAACTTTATAATAGACATTACAATCATTTAATCCAATATTTTGTTTTATTTATTTTATTATAGAGTATTTGTTATTGGAACATGATTATTAATGTCACTTGTTTAAAACGGTTTAAACATCAAAAGAGCCCTGATTAACAAAGTCAAGCTTTATGTTAATCAGGGGTGATTTAGATGCGTGCTGTGCGGTGATTATTTTATTATTTATAGGTGTAGAATATATCGCTTTTTTCTTTTGCTCAAAATCAATATGAGTGTACATTGAGGTTGTGGCTAGATTTTTTCATTACTTTCCTGGAGTAGCAAGCTTGCAAAAGTATGACGAAGATGGAAGATGATGGAGAGAAAAGTGATTTGGTGGTAACCCTAACTTTTCTAATATATCTTTGAATACAACATACAGCTCCCTAGGGTTCATTTTTTTCCCATTTTTATTTACAAATATAGGTTCAGCAGGGTGTAAACGATAATCTAATAATGCTTTTCGATAGATGAAACAAAGGAATAACAATAGGGTGAAGAGGAAGGAGGCGCTCTTTCTTCCCTTTACCTTCTACTCGAATAGTATTGTTTTCCAAATTTACTTGTTCCCACTTTAAATCAACGAGTTCTTGACGGCGCATCCCTGTGGTTGCAAGCAATTTAAAAAGCAGGTGATTCCGAAGTGCCAGGGGACGCTTGCCTTTTTCCAAGAAATGAAAGAGTTTTCGCAGTTCATCTAAATTCATATAGACAGGTAATTTTTTTCGGATTTTGGAGCTTGAACTCCAGCCATGAAGTCTAATTTCATGTAATTTTCTTTTAACTCTGCAATGTTTGGGGCTTTGCTTCATGGTTCAATACTTGGTCTTGAATAAAACGTCGACTTGTGGAAGTAGATAAATCATCAAGATTTTCTGAGCGATCATGTGAACGTAAGAAGTCTTGAAAACATTTCAAATCAAAAGCATAACTACGAAGCGTATTTTTCGAATAATTTTTTTCAACTTCGAGATGTAATAAGTAATCATCAACAGCATCTGTAAAATTTATTTATAGAACCTCCAAACAGTGTAATTATAAGGACGTCTCCGAGACTTTTTGAGACGAACCAGATATTCTTAGATACGACCAGTAAACTTATTGAGACGTCGCTAATAATTATCGTCAAGTTGAAAGGGGGAAGTTCCTAATATCGATTATTATCAGAACCTATGAGGGAACTTATTGTTTAGTTGAGGTTTATTTCTAGTTTACATAATATATATTGAGGGGCTGAAAAAGCCCGATTTATCGGTCGTTGACATAATTAAAGAACGTCTTTAAGTTTTATCCGACGCGTCTATAAGAATTATATTAACTTCATAAGTTAACATAATATACCGTTAATAATATCAAAAGCGTCGAGGATTTACAACTCGTACCAGTTGATGATCATCTACTACCTGTCGTACTATTACATCAAGCAGAAATGTGTTACAACATAACTAAATATGGTTTATAACATAAAAAATATGAACACTCCATATTAAATATAACGAAATTTAGAGTGTATCCAATAATTTCATTTATAATTCAAATAATTTCTGGTATATATATTAAAATAAAATAAATACCTGAAAACCTATTAGTCAAGGAGGAAATTATGAAAAAAGTTAAACTGTTTTTATGTCTGTTAATTATATTAGTTATATTTTCACCAATAATTGTAAATTCCATAATTGTTAGCCCTACAACCCATGGTTTTAAAGTGGTAAATAATAACGATTGGATTTCTTTTTATGGCAGCATTATCGGGGGACTAATTACTTTAGTAGGTGTTGCTTTAACAATTGTTTATACTTCATACCAAAATAGGGAACAGGATCGTAAAGGTATCAAACCCTATATATCTATTACTCAGTTGTACAAAAATTCTATTAAAGATGAAGTAGCACATTTAACGAATGATGATTATAAAATTGGTTTGATTGCTATGGTTAATAATGAAAAAAGGTCGGCTAATGATTTAATGATTGATGAGTTAAGTTTCTACGGTTTTATAAAAAACATAGGTATAGGAACAGCAATAAACATACAATTTGTAAATATGTGGATTGAGAATAAAAAAATAAGTTGTGGTTGTACTAATGTGAAAAATTCATTAGAAGTTGGAGCAATGGATTTTTTCAGAATAGAATTGTTTAATATAGTTGTTGAAGACAAGGATTTGAGTGCAAAATACAAAAAAATGTTAAATGATATAGAATCCGTAAAATTCCCTAATATTCATTTTCGTTTTGATATAATTTATGAAGATATGTTGGGTAATAAATACAAACAACATTCAGAAATTGAAGTGCAAATAATAGATAGAGGAGAAGAAAAAAAACGATTTAATGTACTTTTTGATAATGTATCTCATCCGAAAGAAATAAATACTAAGATTTAAAGAGGATAGGGGGAGGTTAACTGATCTTGGACAAACTTCAAACAGTATGCGAACCACAGCTCGGATTTCAAGCTGTGGATTTGTGTTTTTCTTATAATTAAGGAGGAAGAATTTTAAGAATTTTGTGTTATTTAAGTGAAGTCAACATTCCGAGTTAATATTTCGGAATATTTTAACTAATTATACTTAAAAAAATCAAAACTACACCTGGTAATTTCACCCTTTCTTTTCTGTATCGAATATAGGGTGATGTCTATGCACCAAAAGCCTATTTCAATGTAAATTAAACTGTAAATTTAATTGTGAAAGTTGTGATATTTCGCTTGTAATTTGGTATGCGTTTTTTCGTTTTACACCTCTGAAGTTAATCCGTTAATAATTTAAACCACTTTTCTTATGTTGGTGGAATTGACGTCGAGCACTCAGTGTTAGACAATAAGTACTATCAATATGAAAAAAATAACAAAATAGATTAAAAAATGTCAAAGAGAATCATTTTAAATTAAAGGAGAGCTAGGATGAGCCAGGATGTTCTAGACACCATCATTCAAATAGATCAGGATGGCGAAGATAGAGATGCTTACGATTCTATAAATGGGTATTTATATCAATTTGAATTAACTTTACTGCATATCCTAGAGGATGGATCTGATAATGATGCATTTGGTGAACCGCATAAAAATAATCCAGGGATTTTTAAATTAGAGACAATTGAAGACTATGTTAAATATTATAAAGAAAATAACATTGACCATATAAGGTCTGCCCAGATAAAGCATCATAATACAACAGCAGGTGAATCAAAATATTACAAGGCTATATTATGGATGTATTGTGGATATCTCAGGTTTCTTCAAGAAAGTAATCAAAATGTAACGTATCAAACTATACTCTTCCATTTTGATAAATCTCCAGATAATAAAGATATACTAAATACATTAAATAAAGCATTAGAGTCTGAGAGGAATAAAGAAAAGGACAAGCAATATTCAGCGTATAAAGAAATAATAAAAACTCAACTTGATTCGATCCACAATAGAGAAGAATTCTCTGACAATGCGAAATATGTTAAAACTAAAAGTTTAAATGAAGTTTCAGAAACGATTAAACAAAAATTAAAGATTAGATATCAAAAATATAGAGCAGAGTACAGTAACGGTGAATTTTTATATGCTGCAGCTGTAAGTAAATTAATTAGAGATGGACGAGAAAAATACCCTATATCCCTAAAGGATATTGACGATTATTTTAAAAATAACAAAATAAATATTAATAAAGATTTCTACCAAATAAAAATTATTGAAGAAATTTATTATATTATAGAGCAACAAAAAGAGGAGGTAGCAACACCTAGAGACCTGTCATTTATTGTTAATAGTAATGAATGTGTACAGGTAAATGATAAAATAATAGATTCCTATGACGGGATTTTAGAGAATATTAGAGTATTTTTAACCGAAAAGTTCAAGTTACCGGAAAACCGACGGTCATTTTTAAATACAGTTGTTACCAAAAAGCTTAACGAATATACTCCGGATTCTCATACAGAATACCAAGTTTTTTTAAATTGTTTTGATGAAACAAAAGCATTTATTGCTAAATTAGCTAAGATTATCTACTTCTATCAAGCACAATTTGATGAAGTAGCGGACTTAAACAGCTGGTTTGATATTAGAAATAACGTATGGTTCTTTTGTTTTCCATACGAACAAAGAGGAAATGGTGCAATTATGGGTGATATCCCACCCAGTGCGAACGCAGCTTATATAATATCAGAATTAATAACAAGACTATCGAAATTTGAGATTAAACCACATGTATGGTACTTAGGCGATGTAAATATACGTGCTTCACAAAAAATAGATTACAAACCATCAATAACTAAAATTGATAATGAAAGTTCGCCTTGTAATCCAAGTGATGGGCATTTTTATATTCAATGTTTAAACTGTTTGTCCGTTACCGACTATGAAAAAATTGAGCAAGTTTCTAATATTTTTACTAAGGGTTGTGATGAAGACACATGAAGTTAAACGAAGTTACTAAGGTATTGGAGAATAATGGTTTTAAGCAAAAAGAATTCATGATAAATAAAAGCCAGTACAATTCAGAAACAGAAAAGTATGAACACAAACAAGTGAGCATTTTAGATTTTAAAAATATATTTACTAATAAAAATGAAACAGAAATCTATTTAATAGAGGAAAAAGATCAATTATTCATTAATGAAGAGGTTGATGAATTTGAAAAAAGAGTGGCAGGATTTATCGCATTCTTGGGCAACAATCCTTTGAAATATAATATTAATCTTTTATTATTATGTCCTTTAAATTTACAAAGAAAAGGTAAGAAGGAAAGTGAAGAAATTAATAAGCTTATTAGTTATGAAAGAAATAAATACTACTGTAGAAAGATATTTTTAGACACGGCAAATCAAAATTTTGAAGATGAGATGTCCCTAATTCCATCATTTCCGATTAAAGTGAATGTTGAAGAAGTTAGTAAGGGTTATAAAGGTATGTCTGATGCAATAAAAACTATTATTAATAAGCCATTATATAAAGAATTAATTAAAGAAGAACCGAATAAAGAAAAAGTTTTGGAATCTTTAGGGGTACAATTAAAGGATGAGGAAAAATGAATAACAGTTTTTTAATAAATAAAGTTTGTATTAATAATTTTAGAGGGTATCAAAATAAAGAATTTGAATTTTTTAAGGGTAATAAGGACAAAAGAGGATTAATTTTGTTAGCGGGACCAAATGGATATGGGAAAACCTCATTTTTAGATGCAATTGAATGGTGTCTTACTGGTACTATAAGACGCCTTGAAGAAGAATATGGTCAAAGAAAAGATAAAACTGTTCAAATGCAAAAAGGTTTATTAAAAAATAATTTATCTCAAGATAATGTTACTGTTTGTATTGATGCTGAATATAACAATAAGCATATAATATTCGAGCGATCCTTTGATGGGCAAAATGAATTTGAAGGATTTAATATTGATAAAACGACTTTTATCATAACTGTTGACGGTCAACAAAAAGGTGGCAAAACTATTGACTCTATATTAGGGGTTGAAGTTGCTAAATACTTTTATGATCGATTCACTTGTTCTTATGAAAAAAATTTAAAAATGTACGAGAAGAGTAGGACAGATATATATGAAATATTTTCAACATTTTTCGGTGGAACAGATGAAATAGAGAAAATTATAAATAACCTAGACGGATATCAAGAAGGTAAAGGGAGAAATAAGAAAATACACCCTGGTCTTATTAAAGAGATTGATGATAAGTTTTTACAATTAAAAAAGGAAAAGGTGGTGGCAGAAAACACATATAACAAGGAAAAACAAAATTTAGAAAGCATTTTAAAACAGATGGAACATATTGGGGGATTTAAAAAAACGTTAGAAGTTTATCCCAATAAGTTGATATATAAAGAGGAAAAGCGTGCAATTGACCTCTACCAACAAGATTTAGACTTTAATTTAAAATATCAAAGTATAAAAACACAAAAGAAGATTCTTGAACAAATCAAATATCTCGTTGATAAAAATAAAATATTTAGTTTAAGTCAGGATTATTTAAAACATTTAACTCAAGAGATAAACTTAGACAACTTCAAAAATCATTTATTTATCCCTTTTAGAGAAAAAGAAGAAGCAATTGTTAGATCTCAAGGGAAGGATTTTTCGGAATATAAAAATAAAAAAAACAGATATGAAGAAGTACTTAAGGACTTAAATCAAATAAAAACTGTATCTAAAGACTCTTTTGACAAGTTAAAAAAACTTGGAAATCAGTTGTTAAAACAGGAACATCATTGTTTTACTGAAATAGAGAATGCTTATGAAAAATTGGAAGCAAGAGATCAGTTGCTGGGACAATTACAAAGATACAAAACTACCGATCTCGCTACCAAATCATTACGCGCACTTATTGATCATATTGAAGGATTTACTAAATTAAGGGCAAACGGTCATAAAAAATGTCCGTTATGTGGAAGCGGGGAGCTATTTGCCTCTCACGACACAAAACTAACAGAAGAAGCTAAAAAAGCTTTAGGCGTTATTGATGAAGAAAGGGCTGCTCTTCAGCAAGAACATAATCAATATAGCAGTGAACTTAACGATGTTCTTGAAAACATAAAACGGGTATTGAATAATGAAGCGAGTAAACAATTATCAGATATAAATAAGGTTTTAAAGTCTATAAATGACACTGAGTCAATCAAGTTAGCCTGTTCTAAGTTCCAATTGAATTTTGATAAGATAGACCTTAAGACATTGAGAGAATATGAAAAAAAATTACGATCACAAAGCATTGATGAACAAAATATTATTGAATTAGAAAAAAATATAATTAATGGGCTAGCAGATAAATATGAGAGACTCGAAGGTATACCTAGTTTTATTGATTTGGATGAATATATGACCAACAAGGAATTTATGGCTTTAGACAATATTAAAAAAAGAGAATGTATAAATCAATTTATACGTTTATATGATGAAGAATTATCTACCCTAGAAATAAATAATAAAAAGGATATTTTAAAAGAAGATATAGATTCTGAAACAATAAATGTACGTATTTCAATATTAAATCGTCTAGAAAAAGAAATTGAGCAAAATAAATTTTTGCAAGATACGAAAAATAAAGTAGAACAAGCGGAAAACATATTTCATAAAATTAACAAAGATTTTAAGAAAAAATCAAGTGAACTCCAAAAAATAAAGCAAATTTCAAGGGATATGAAAAAATTGAGAGGAGATTGGGACGAAAAAATTGCTCAAGAGATCAATGGACCTCTACAAAAGGTTTATAAGAGGTTGAATAGACACACCAATATCGATAACATTGATTTAACTAAAGAAGGAATTACTAAACAAATGGCAAAAATAGGAGTTACGTTAGACGATAAAGAAGTTAATGCTTCGAATGTGTTAAGTGCAGGGCAACTGTCCATTGTTTCTTTATCAGTATTTCTTACTGTTGCAATGGGACATCGAGATAACCCTTTTAGATGTTATTTTATGGACGACCCTATACAGTCAATGGATGATTTAAATATTTTATCGTTTGTGGATTTGTTAAGAACTGAGTTAGGAAAAAGCCAATCAAAAACAAGTTTTATTGACCAATTATTTTTGACAACATGTGATGAAGATCTTGAAAAACTAGTTAGTCATAAATTAAAAACCTTTAATGTGAATTTTACACATCTTCATTTTATAAATTATAGTGAATATGAAAAAATAACATAAAGAAAAAGACTTTAAGGTGGATTTCCATTATTAAAAATTTTAGACACTATAAAAAAGTCCACTGTTTGGGTTTAGTCAAACAGTGGATTTTTTTTAGTGGTTATTTTCAACAATACTTCTTCATTTCTTTAAGTTGATGTCGATTATAGAGCTTACTTTTATACAATAATGAAGGTACTTTTAACATTGAATAAATGTCAAATACATTTCTTCAATGGTTAATGTATTAATGGTAAAATATAACCATATTTATACGGTCGTCGAATTAGGTAAGGTGGTGTGGTAATTGAGTAGAGAAAAGCTTTCAGAAAGAGATGTATGTACAAAATATATCACCCCTGCTATTACAAATTCAGGTTGGGATCTTCACCGTCAAATTCGTGAAGAAGTGTCGTTTACAAATGGGCGTGTCGTTGCAAAAGGCAGTGTATATACACGTAAAAAGTCAAAACGTGCGGATTATATCCTATATTATAAGCCTAATATCCCCATTGCCATTGTTGAAGCAAAAGATATGAAACACTCAGTTGGTTCAGGTATGCAACAAGCATTAGAATACGCTGAAATGTTGGATATTCCTTTTGTGTTTAGCACGAATGGTAAAGGGTTTTTGTTTCATGATCGGACCGGCAATAACGAGGTTGTTGAGCAAGAATTAGCAATGAATCAGTTCCCTTCACCGGAAGAGCTGTGGAAGAAATATCGAGAATGGAAAGGGTTAAGCTCCCAGGAGGAAAAGGTTTTTACATATGACTATTATGTCGATGGGAGTGGAAAAGAGCCACGATATTACCAACGAGTCGCAATCAATCGAACAGTCGAGGCTGTTGCTAAAGGGCAAGATCGTCTTTTGCTTGTCATGGCGACTGGAACAGGAAAAACTTATACAGCCTTTCAGATTATTTGGCGGTTGTGGAAGTCAAAGAAGAAGAAAAGAATTTTGTTTTTGGCTGATCGGAATATACTTGTTGATCAAACGAAGACCAATGATTTTAAACCTTTTGGAGATAAGATGACCAAAATTGAAAAACGTACTGTAAATAAAGCATACGAGATATATCTCGCTTTGTATCAAGGCGTATCCGGGGTAGAGGAAGATAAAAATATATACCGCCAGTTTTCTCCGGACTTTTTTGACTTGATCGTTATTGATGAGTGCCATCGGGGCAGCGCTGCTGAGGATTCATCTTGGAGGGAGATCTTAGAATACTTTTCCTCTGCGACACAGATTGGGCTTACAGCGACACCAAAAGAGACCAAGGATGTTTCAAACATTGATTATTTTGGTGAGCCTATTTACACATATAGCCTGAAGCAAGGAATTGATGATGGTTTCCTAGCTCCTTATCGTGTGATTCGTTATACATTGGATAAGGATGTTGAAGGATGGCGTCCTGAAAAGGGTCAAACCGATACGTATGGGTATGAAATCGAGGATCGGATTTACAATCAAAAGGACTTTGATCGCCAGTTGATCATAGATGATCGAACAAAAACGATTGCTATGAAAGTTACTGAATATCTTAAAAATACAGATCCTTATCAAAAAACGATTATTTTTTGTGTTAATATAAATCATGCTGAGCGAATGCGTCAGGCAATGGTCAATGAAAATGCAGATATGGTTTCGGAAAATCGCAAATATATCATGCGTATTACTGGTGATGATGAAGAAGGGAAGCGTGAACTGGACAATTTCATTCACCCAGATGAACCGTATCCTGTAATCGCAGTTACATCAAAGTTGATGACAACAGGGGTAGATGCACAAACATGTAAGCTCATTATTCTCGATTCCAATATCAATTCGATGACCGAATTCAAGCAAATTATTGGTCGGGGTACTCGAATTAACGAAGAGTTTAGTAAATACTCGTTTACCATTATGGATTTTCGAAATGCAACTCGCTTATTTGCGGACCCAGCATTTGATGGACCACCTGAAAGTGTATACGAGCCTAGTGAAAATGATCCTGCTACCCCACCTGAAGACGAAGAAGATCGTGATGAACATGGTGTTAAAGGCTTTCCTCAAGGTGAACACGATGAAGGTTGGGGAGACGACGACTGGTCTAGGGATGAAGAAGTGAATGAAAAACCTCAAGTTTATACCGTAGACGATGTGAAAGTAAAGGTACTCAATGAGCGAGTTCAGTATATTGGGGAAGATGGGAAATTAATCACTGAGTCCTTAACCGATTATACTAAGAAAACCGTTCGAAAAGAGTTTTCATCACTCGATGATTTCCTTCGTAAATGGAAAAGCGCGGATAAAAAAGAAGCGATTATTCAAGAGTTATTAGAGCAAGGTGTATTACTGGATGCCTTACAAGAAGAGGTTGGCGAAGATATGGATCCATTCGATCTCATCTGCCATGTTGCCTTTGATCAGAAGCCATTAACCCGTAAGGAACGTGCACAGAATGTGAAAAAGCGAGACTATTTTACGAAATACGGTGAACAGGCAAGAAAAGTGTTAGAAGCTTTATTGAATAAATATGCTGACGCAGGTATTGAACATATTGAAGATATTCAAGTTTTAAAATTACCACCTTTTGATGAATATGGTTCTATGATAGAGATTGTTAAGATGTTTGGTGGAAAACAACAGTATCAAGAAGCCGTAAGAGAATTGGAACAAGAAATTTATACAGCTTAAATAACTAGGAGAGGGTTCATGTGAGTATTTCAAGTATTATTAAATCCATACAAGACATCATGCGTCAGGATGTCGGGGTTGATGGGGACGCACAGCGTATTGCCCAACTCGTATGGATGATCTTTTTAAAGATATTTGACGATAAAGAAATGGAAATGGAATTAATCGAAGATGATTACCAATCCCCTATACCTGAGAACATTCGTTGGCGTAATTGGGCAGCTAATGATGAAGGGATGACGGGAGACGAGTTGCTTGATTTTATTAACAACGAATTGTTTCCGACCTTGAGAGAATTACCTAGTGTTCAAGAGGGATCTCGTGGCTTTATTGTAAGGGAAGTGTTTCAGGATTCGTATAATTATATGAAATCAGGTACACTGATGCGGCAAGTCGTAAACAAAATCAATGAAATTGACTTTAATAGTTCGGAAGATCGTCACCTGTTTAATGATTTTTATGAAACCTTTTTAAAAGACTTACAGAGTGCCGGAAACGCAGGTGAATATTATACACCACGTGCGGTTACTCAATTTATGGTTGATATGGTTAATCCTAAACTTGGCGAAACCGTTCTCGACCCTGCCAGTGGAACGGGTGGTTTTTTGACGTCATCTTTAGAACATTTGAAGAAACAAGCTGATACAATTGATGATCGAAAAGCTATTACTGAGTCGATACTCGGTATAGAAAAGAAGCCGCTACCTCATTTATTAGCGGTCACAAATTTAATTTTGCATGACGTTGAAATTCCAAAAATCAGACGAGATAACTCTTTATCTTATCCATTACGTGATATCCGCGCAAAAGATAAAGTGGAAATTATTGTAACCAACCCTCCGTTTGGAGGTGTTGAAGAAGATGGCATAGAAGTGAATTTTCCTTCAAATTTTCGAACGAAGGAAACAGCAGATCTTTTCATGGTATTGATTTTGACAAAATTAAAAGATAACGGTCGATGTGCGATTGTGTTGCCTGATGGATTTTTATTTGGAGAAGGGGTTAAAACAAGATTAAAGGAACGTCTCCTTGAGGAGTGTAACCTCCATACCATTGTTCGTTTGCCAAATGGTGTATTTAATCCATATACGGGTATCCGGACAAATTTGTTATTCTTTGAAAAAGGAAAGCCAACGGAAGAAGTTTGGTATTTTGAACATCCTTATCCGGAAGGGCAAAAATCGTATTCAAAGACAAAACCTATTCGTATAGAAGAATTTGATCGAGAAAAGCAGTGGTGGGACAACCGTGAAGAAAACGAATATGCGTGGAAAGTAACAATTGATGAGATAAAAGAAAAAGATTATAACCTAGATATAAAAAATCCTTATTCTGAAGAACAAGAATGGTTATCCCCTGAAGAAACTTACTCACAGTACAAAGCTTCATTAGAGCAAGTTAAAGAAACAAAGCAAAAGTTAGCTGATGAACTAGCGGAGATTATAGGTCGGGTGAAAGCATGAAACATTTCATCGAACATTTCCAAGATGTCATACAGACAGAAGAAGATGTAGAGCTTTTGAGAAAAAAAATTCTTGATTTAGCCGTTCGTGGACAGTTGGTAGAACAAGATCCAAATGATGAACCAGCTTCATCAATAATTAAACGAAATAAAAATGAAAAAGAGAAATTGATTAGAGCAAAGAAAATTCGAAAAATTAAACCACTACCCCCAATTAATTCAGAAGAAATCCCTTTTGATATCCCAAAAAGTTGGGAATGGGTTCGTTTGGATGAACTCTCTGCTCCTGCTAATAATTCTTTTGTTGATGGTCCATTCGGAAGTAACCTGAAAACATCAGATTATACTCCTTTTGGGGTTAGACTTATCCAGCTTCAAAACATTAAAGAAGGATACTGGGATGATAGTAATAAAAAGTATATTTCTGTAGAGAAAGCTAATTCACTATCTAGATGTTTGACTTATCCAGGAGACATTGCTATTGCGAAAATGGCTTATCCTGTAGCTAGAAGTTGTATTGTTCCAGCTTTGGAGAAACAATATATATTAGTAGCAGACTGCATCAAATTAACAGTATTCCAACAAATACAAAAAGAATATGTATGTAACGTCTTAAATTCTATATTTTTTAAAAATCAAGCTGAAAATGTTAGCACTGGGACTACACGAAAAAGAATAAGTTTAGGTAAACTTAAAAAGTTATTATTTCCTGTCCCACCAATAAATGAACAGAGACGAATAGTTGATAAAGTGGATAAATTGTTCACATATTGCAATCTACTTGCATCAAACATTCGTCAAAAAAAAGAAAGATCTTCTTATTTAAATAAAAATGTGTTCACACGAATTAAAGACTCGACTAACAAAGAAGTCGACCGTGATATTAGATTTACAATTGAACACATGGAAGATCTTTTACAAACAAAAGAACATGTTCAGTTATTACGAAACAGTATTTTAAGCCTTGCTACACGAGGAAAGCTTGTAGAACAAGATCCAAATGATGAACCAGCGTCTGTTTTCCTTAAACGTATCAAGGAAGAAAAGGAACAGTTAATTAAAGAAAAGAAAATTAGAAAAACAATAGAAGCTCAACCAATTAAAGCTGAAGAAATACCATACAAAATACCAGATAATTGGGAGTGGGTTCGTCTATCCCAAATTGTTTATGTACTTGGTGGTTCAACCCCTCAAAAATCTAGGGCTGACTTTTGGAATAATGGTGACATTCTATGGGTATCCCCTAAAGACATGAAGTCAATGTATATAAAAGATTCTATTGACAAAATTACTTCAAAGGCATTAGAGCAAAGACCCCTTGCGTTAATCCCAAAAGAATCACTATTAATGGTTGTTAGAAGTGGAATTTTAAAAAGGACTATACCATTAGCTTTAACGCAAAAAAAATGTACCATTAACCAAGATATAAAGTCTTTAAATGTACCTGTAAAAAACGTTAATAAATATCTTTTTTGGCTATTAAAAGGTAATGAATCGAGAATTTTAGAAGAATGTGCTAAAAAGGGTACTACTGTCGATCGAATTATTTTTGATGATTTAATGAAAATGTTATTCCCTATTCCTCCTTTAAAAGAACAAATGCGTATTATAAATAAAATAGAAGAATTAATGAATATCTGTGATAAACTCGAACAACAAATTACATCAACAGAATATAAGAGCAATTTGTTTATGCGGTCTGTTTTACAAAAAATATAAAACAGGGAGGTGAATGTAAAGCATGAGTAAAATCGATGCTCAATCAAGAACTATACGTGAGCTTTTGAGTGGAACAAAATATGGGATTGATTATTACCAAAGGGAATATAAATGGGATACAAAAAATATACGGGAACTTCTTCAAGATCTAGAAACAAAGTTTCTTTCCAATCATCATTTGGAACATGAAAGAGAAGAAGTTCAACATTATGAAAATTATTTTCTAGGTTCAATTGTAATAAGTGAAAAGCAAAACCAAAAATTTATAATTGATGGTCAACAACGATTAACTTCTCTCACAATGCTTTTAATTTACTTACACAACTTGCAAATTGGTTTTTCGGATGAAAAAAAAGTAGATGTAAGTGACTTAATATTTTCAATAAAATTTGGAAAAAAGTCGTTTAATTTAAATGTTCCTGAACGTGATGACTGCGTTAACGCTTTATTTTCTGGTCAAGTGTATGACCCATCCGATCAGTCGGAATCCGTAAGAAATATTGTGTATCGATACAAAGATATAGAAGAAGAATTTCCTAATAGCTTAAAAGGTGATACATTACCGTATTTTATTGATTGGTTATTAGAAAAAGTTATTCTTGTTGAGATTGTTGCTCATTCAGATGATGATGCGTATACCATATTTGAAACAATGAATGATCGAGGTTTAAGTTTGAACCAGACAGATATGCTTAAAGGTTATTTGTTAGCAAATATTAAAAATTCCAATGAAAAGGAAAAAGCTAATCAATTATGGAAGAGCAGAGTTCTTGAGTTAATTGAAATTGGAAAAGAAGAAGAAGTAGACTTCTTTAAAACGTGGTTAAGGGCTAAATATGCCCGTACCATTAGAGAACGTAAAAAGGGTGCCAAAAACCAAGATTTTGATAAAATAGGTACAGAATTTCATAAATGGGTAAGAGATAATAAACAAAGTATTGGTTTAAACAATAGCTCTGATTTCCTACACTTTATAAAAGAACAGCTTGTATTCTTTTCAAAACAATATATTAAGATACGTAAAGCAGCCCAAAAACTTACAGCAAGTTTGGAAAGTGTTTATTATAATGCTCATAATAATTTTACTTTACAATATCCTTTACTCCTTGCACCATTACGACTAGAAGATGATCAAAACACAGTTGATACAAAAATTCAGTTGGTTTCATATTATATTGATAATTTCATTGTTCGTAGAGCGGTTAATTTTCGAACATTAGGTTATTCATCAATCGTTTATACAATGTTTAATCTTATGAAAGAGATTCGTGATTTAGATGTTATAAGCTTGTCATCGTTGCTTAAGAAAAAATTAGATGTGAATGAAATGAAAGAAACAATTGATGGTGTAAAAGACTTTAGATTGCATCAACAAAATTATCGTTATGTTCGATATGTTTTAGCACGTATTACTCATTATATTGAAAACCAAAGTGGGGTCGAATCTAATTTTGAAACGTACATTTCACGAAATATAAAAAAGCCTTTTGAAATTGAACATATCTGGGCTGATCAATATGAAAGGTATAGTGATGAATTTGATTCACCAGAAGCTTTTATGGAATACAGAAATCGAATTGGAGGATTGCTTTTAATACCTAGAGGATTTAATCAAAGTTATGGTAAAAAGCCATACGAAGAAAAGGTATCAGCTTATTTTGGGCAAAACTTACTTGCACAGTCGTTAAATGGACAATGTTATCAAAACAATCCCTCTTTTTTAGCTTATATTGAACGCAGTGGACTTCCTTTTAAGCCATATCCTCATTCATTTAAGAAAGAAGATCTAGATGAAAGGCAAGAACTCTATCGTTTAATTTGTCAGGAAATATGGAATCCATCAGGTTTAGAAGAAATTGTACAAATATAAATTTCACCTTCTTCACTAATATAAATAGTATTTGAAAGGTGACCGTATTATCTATCATTAAAGAAGGATATTTTTTCTTTTGATCTCTAATGGTAAAATTCATATTAAAAAAAGGAGCCGTTTTGGCTCCTTTTTTAGCATTTTTGATGGAATTGGATACTAAAGATCTATAACAAGTTTTTTCTAATTTGCTTGAGATTTTTTAATTTAAACAACGATGATAATTCTCAACAACAGGTTAAAATCCCCAACAAATAATAAGAATGACAGGAAGGATTTTCATGTTTAGCTATTTATGTCATAATATTTATAATAGGAAAAAAGTAGCGAGTTCTTAAAAGAGTAGAACATATATGAACGATCAACGACTCGACAAAAAAATTGAACAATGGAAATCAAGGTTATTGGATTTAACAAAACGAAATCGGCTGTTAAACTTCAAATCTACAAATTCTACACTTAAGTTGGATGAAGATACTGATGTGGTTTTTAGGCAATTGTATAATAATGATTACATAAGAGTTAATACATTGGTCGAGTTAAATGAAGAAGCTAAAAAAATTACCCAATTGAAAATTAAAAAGTCCAGGGAAGATATTAGTGAAGAAGAGATAAATAAAATTGAAGATAATAATCTTGCCAGGGTGTATCAAAAATTAGAAAAACAATTGAACAACATTCGTTTAAATGCGAAATCATCAATCGACGAAAAGGGTGTAAATACCCTTTATTTAGCTTGTGGTTTTTTAAATTGGACTGAGGTTGATCATAGTAATGTTGTTTTAAAATCGCCAATTTTATTGCTCCCTGTGTCATTATCTCGTGAAACGGCAAGGGATCCGTACTACATTAACAGATTGGATGATGAATTAATTTTAAATCCTGTCTTAGAGCAAAAAATGAAAGCTGATTTTGGTATTGAATTAACGCCCATTGAGGAATTAGCGGTTGATTTAGACAATTATTCTGAAATTATTAGTCATTATAACCAAGAGTTAAATATTGAAGATAATTGGGAAATCAATGACGAATCCTATATTGGGCTTTTTTCTTTTAGTAAACTTGTTATGTATAAAGACTTTGAACAATATGAGGAAATCGTTAGAGAAAACCAATTTGTACAGCAATTAGCAGGTATTGAACAAGAAAAAGATATTTGCCTGCGGGAAAACATTCCTGATATAAAAGAATGTGATCGCGAATTGAAATCAGAGGAATCATTCCAAATTTTAGATGCAGATTCAAGTCAGCAAGAAGCTATTTTTGCAGCTAAAAATGGTGTAAGTTTTGTCATGCAAGGTCCGCCTGGAACAGGAAAAAGTCAAACCATAACAAATATAATTGCTGAGTTGCTTGCCCAAGAAAAAAAAGTTTTATTTGTTAGTGAAAAGCGAGCTGCCTTAGAGGTTGTAAAAAAGAAATTGGATGAACAAGGTTTATCAGATTATTCCCTTGATTTACACAATCATAGCTCAAATAAAAAAGCAGTTTTAGAAGAATTAAAAAAATCATTCAATCAACAACCTTCACCATTTTATTTAAGTCACTCTTATTCTGAATTTGATCAAATCAAACAGGATTTAAATTATTACGTCGATGAATTACATCATAAGATATCTCCTTTGGAAAAGACGGCATACGAGATACATGGAGAACTTGCAAAATTAGATGATATTCCTGAGGTATTGTTTGATTTAGATAATATAAATTCTTATACTCAGGAAAAATTAAAAGTCACAACGAAAAAGATAAGAAGGTTACAAAAACAGAAAAAGAAAATAGGAGATTCTAAAAATCATCTTTGGCGAGGCACCATTTTAACTGAAACGGGATATGAGTTTGAAAGTAAAATAACCGCAATGTTTAGTCAATTAGCAGATAAATTACATCAATTAAATCACCAGCTAATAAGAACTTGCGAATTTATTGGTTATGACCATGACCTTTCACTTGCAGGCGTTGATCATTTGATTGATATTGGTCAAAAAATTGAAAATAAACCAGTTTTACCAACTCATTGGTTTAATAAAAAAGAAAAAGAGTCATTATATAATGCCAAAGAAAATATAGAAAATTATAAAGAAATTTTTAATACTTATTTTAAAATCCAAAATAGCATTTTGAAAGATTATGATCAGGGCATCTTAGAAGAAGATTTAAATAATATAAAAAATACATGTACAGAAAAGCATAAAAACACTCTTGCCGATTTCACCAATGATTTTGAACAAAGTTTTAATTTACTTCTTGATTTTGAATCAGAGCTATTGCATTCTTTAAACTCATTAAAAGACAATTTTGAAAAAACAACAAATGATTTGAGCGAATTAGAAAGTTTATTGAATACTAATTTTAATGGAATAACAAAAGAAAATGTTAAGGAACTATTCAATGTTTATGAAGGAATAAAAGATATCCCACGCCCTACAGGCTCATGGTTCAATTCAGATAATAATAATAAATTAAGAAAAGAAATTGAAGAAAACAAAAAATTATTTAACGAATACTCTACCTTAAAAAGCAAAATTGATGAAAAATATCAAATTGAAATCATTGATGAAGATTTAGAAGCGCTCTTAAACCGATACCAAAATGATTATTCGTCTTTTTTAAGAATACTTAAAAGTTCTTATAGAAATGACAATAGGTTTATTAAAAGCTTTCAAAAGGAAAAACAAAAAAGTTCATATTATGATACTATTCAAGATTTACGACTGCTTATGCGTGCCCAAAAAATGAGAAAACAAATTGATGATAAAAAAGATGATTTAGAAAATTTATTCGGATTTTGGTATAAAGGCGTTGATACTGATTGGGATACATTGAGAACAAATTTAGAAAGTATTTTATCTTTATCCTTGTATTTAGACAAAATTAATAAAAAAGAAATCTTTCAGCCATTTATAATAAGATTAGAAGAACAATCCTTAAAAAATTTCTATCAAATTATTAATGACTTAAGCAATAATTACGATAATATTATCCAAGACTTAACATTTGTAAGAAATAACTTTTTACCTAATATTAATCAAATTGATCGAACAGATAATATTTTAAAAATCGGTCCTGACATAAACCAAATTTTAAAAACAACCGAAGAGATTCTAAATGCCAAAAACACTGTTACTAAATATAAAAAATCGAATGAATTAATGGCATATGACTCTTTCGATAAATTATTTGATTTAGTGTCACAATTTAATCAACAAAAACAATTAATCAATAAAATGAGTAAAACTTTTTCTCTTTATTATGGGAAGCTTTATAAAGGCACTGAGACAAATTGGACGGATATAAAAGAAGCCCTTGAATGGACTTTACAAATGAAAAAGAATTTTAAGGATTGGTTCCCAGAATCATTTATAAATACTATTGAAGATTCTTCCCAAATAAATTCATTTATAGATTTGTGTCGCGAGTTAAAATCTCTCAGGGATGATTTAGAAGAAGAGTTGGTTTTCTATGAAAAGATATTTCAACCTAATGAACTCAAATTTAATAATAAATCCATTTATCATGCTGATTTAGCTGATATTTCACCACAGTTAGATTTACTTTCAAAAAATACTTCAAAAATCAACGAATGGGTTGTTTATAATGAATCATTACAAGATGTCATCAAAGATGGATTGAGCAATTTTGTCAATTCCGTGATTGAAAGACACGATGCATCGTTTGAAAAAATATTCTTGAAACGCTTTTACCGATTATGGTTAGATAACGCTTATAGTAAGCTTAATTCTTTAAAATCTTTTAGGCTTGATCAACATCATCATAAACTTGAAGAATTTAAAAGTATGGATGAAGAGCAAATCAACTCTAACAGTGCACGGCTTCATAAAATGTTAACCGAACAAAAAGAAAATTACATTAACAACATTGCTGATAAACGATCAGAGTTGGGAATTCTTAATCGAGAAATTCGTAAGAAAAAAAGGCATAAACCTATTAGACGACTTTTTTCGGATATTACAGAATTACTATTATCAATAAAACCATGTATGATGATGAGCCCATTATCAGTAAGTCAATTTGTTGATCCATCCAAATTAGCTTTTGATGTGGTTATTTTTGACGAGGCATCACAAATACGACCTGAAGATGCCATTGGTTCTATTATGAGGGGGAAACAAATCATCATTGCTGGAGATAATAAACAATTGCCGCCAACTTCCTTCTTTAGTCAACAAGTTGATGTTGATGATGAATTTATAGATGAGGAAGATGAAGATTTATATGAGATCTTTGAAAGCATCTTAGACGAATCTTTGTTATTTATGCCCACGATATCACTAAAATGGCACTACCGTAGTAAACAAGAATCGTTAATTGCTTTTTCAAACCGTGAAATATATGATAACAACTTGTATACCTTCCCTAATTCAATAAGTGGTACAAATGATGGTATATCATTTGTCCATGTTGAAGATGGGATTTACGATCGAGGAAAATCCAGTAAAAACATTAAAGAAGCCGAACGTGTTGCTTTGTTAGTAAAAAAACATATCAAACGAAATCCCGAAAGATCACTTGGAATTATTGCGTTTAATCAACAACAGCAAGAAGCTATCAGAGATAAAGTAGATGAGATGATACTTAGAATGCCTGAAATAGAATTCTACTTTAACGAAGATCATTTCGAATCATTTTTCATTAAGAACCTTGAAAATGTCCAAGGTGATGAGAGAGATACCATCATTTTAAGTATTGGTTATGGAAAGGATAAAAATGGTTCATTGTACTATAATTTCGGTCCATTGAATAAAGAGGGAGGAGAGCGAAGATTAAATGTTGCGGTGACCCGGGCAAAAAAAGAAATAATTGTGGCTTCAAGCCTTTTAGATATTGATTTAGATGACGCGAAGTTGAATAGGCGAGGACCAAAGTTACTAAAATCATATTTATCTTATGCTCGAAATAACGGAGAGTTTAGTCAAAACGAGGGTATTCAAAACGATGGCGATTTTGACTCTCCATTTGAACAAGATGTTTATAATATGTTACGAGATAAGGGGCTTGAACTGAGAAAACAAGTCGGCTGTTCTGGTTATCGTATCGATTTAGCTGTTGTTGATCCCAATCAACCTGGTAAATACATTTTAGGTATTGAATGTGACGGGGCATCTTATCATTCTTCCAAAACTGCCCGAGATCGCGACAGATTAAGACAGAGTGTGTTAGAGTCTCTTGGTTGGAAAATCAAAAGAATATGGTCACAGGACTGGGTCAAACACAAGAAAGAAATTACCGAAGATATTTTTACAGAAGTAAAAGGTATCGTTAAAACATAAGCAATAAGATTTTAAAGGTTAATTTTAACCCTTTGTTAAGTGAAACGCCGTCCAGATCGGACGGCGTTTTGAGGTATACCAATATTTCTAATTTGAAAGGAAAAATCTTTAAAAATATTAAGCACAAGGAAACTTGTGTTTTTTTATAGATATAAAAAATGAAAGTTTAAGCTTTAAAAGAAGGATAACCTAAATCCTTTACCAAAAATTTTGTTAAAGTTTAATACCATTTATAATAAAAAGTTCCAAAAAAGTTTTAATCAAGAAGTTCTTGTCAATCCTCAGAATAACTAAATTAAAAAATAATGAATATAAAAGTGTTTTTTGGGAAGGTGGAAATGCTAATGGAGGAAATGCAAGACAACAACTTCATAGAAGTTAAATCATGTGAATTAGAAAAATTGATTAGTGAAAACTCGGAACTAAAAGTTTTTTTAGATTTAGATGGAAAAGTAAAAAATGAAATTATTGAAGAATTGAATTTAGGGAAAATTATAGTCATATCGGTAAATGAATTTAGCCAAAGTGTACACAATCATAAAATTGGGTCAAGGATACCCCGGATGTTGAATAATCAAAATTATGCGATTTCAATCACAAACAATGAGGTTAATAACGAAAATAAAGAGAAAAATGAATCCTTACCTGGTCAATTTGATTTCAAACAGCATAGAGATTTAAAATATAAAAAACAAATTCACGATAATGTAAAAAATGATTTGAATAAAAAGTTAAGTCGCCGTGGAGAGAAAAAGAAATTTTATCAACAAATTGCTGCTGAATGGGAATATGTAGATAAGGATGGTAATCGAGATACTACTCAGGTTAGCAAGGTTTTAGCTGGAACACAGGGTTCAATTCTTTCAGAAGATATTTTATGTAATTGTCAACTGAAAATTCCCCCACATAGTCATTTAAAACTCCCCCACCTAAAATTTCCATTTAAGGGAATATTTATTTAAGATGAGGGGATACTGATGAGATTCCCGTTCTTCTTACACAGAC
>NZ_JBHFQG010000029.1:0-48821 GCF_041949975.1 Alteribacillus sp. JSM 102045
ACTCGAGGTCGTATGTCGCCGTTTGGCGGCTTCTCCGGATCATCTTTGTTGTCATGGACACGGAGGACGAGAGGTGCACAGAAAGGCGCTACGCCGCTCCTGCGGGAAAAGCAACGGCTGAAGACCCCGAGGGAGCGTTTTACTCCCGAGGAGGCTGAAGCGTTGCCCGCGGAAAGCGAAGTGTATTTCAACTGTGGCTGTATTCAACAACAAAGTATGTGAAAACAGCCTTAAGGAAAAAGAAAATAAGCTCTTCAAAGAGGGCTTAAATATAATATACGAGGAGGAGCTTTCATGACAAAAGAATTTGTTTCTCACCAGCTGGTAGATTACTTGGAACATAATAATGTGGAACATATCTTCGGACTTTGCGGACACACAAATATTGCTGTGTTATCAGCTTTAGAAAAAAGTTCTGTAAGATTCATTGATGTACGGCATGAACAGATTGCTGCTCATGCAGCCGATGGCTATGCACGAGCAAAAAAAGAAACATCCGTTGTTCTTTCTCACCTTGGACCAGGGTTAACCAATGCTGCAACAGGTGTAGCAAACGCAGCCCTCGACTCTATTCCAATGGTTGTCATCGCAGGGGATATTCCTTCCCATTTTTACGGAAAACATCCTCACCAGGAAGTGAATTTACATGCTGATGCTTCTCAATATGAAATTTACCGTCCTTTTGTTAAACGGGCATGGAGAGTAGACCGTCCTGATTTGTTTCCGGAAATCTTAGACAAAGCATTCTCCCTTGCTCAGAATGGACGTCCCGGTCCGGTTCTGGTATCCGTTCCAATGGACATCTTTTCAGAACAAATCGACACAGCTCTGTTTGATCGGGTAAAACAAAACAACAAAGACTTAACAAAGCCATCGATTAGCGATGCAAAAGCGCGTCAAGTTATTGAAAGATTACTTGAAGCAAAAGATCCTGTATTTTATGTAGGCGGGGGTATTATGCTGGCTGATGCAGCAGAGGAATTCCGCGAGCTGGTAGACCACCTTGGCATCCCTGTTGCCTATTCCCTGATGGGGAAAGGGGCTGTCTCGGATGATCATCCGTTAACCCTTGGTATGACAGGGTTCTGGGGTACGAAGTTTATTAACGACAATTGTCGTGACGCCGATTTAATTCTAGCGCTGGGAACCCGTTTCTCGGAGGCTGATTCGAGCTCATGGTATCCAGAGTACACCTTCGATATTCCAAAAACAAAGCTCATTCACATTGACATTGACGGAAAAGAGCTTGGAAGAAACTATCCAGTAGAGCTAGGCATTGTAGCAGACCTGAAAGAAGCATTAACCGAACTAAATCGGGTGGCCAAAGAGATGGTGCCAGAGGGAAGAAAGAATCCAAAAATGGAAGAAGCCATTGCAAACTACCGTAAAGAATTTTTCGGAAAAATCGAAGAGCATCAAAAAAGTGATGCATTCCCGCTGCGTCCGGAGCGCATTTTAGCTGATGTTCGTTCCGCCCTGCCAAAAGATGCTTATATTACAACCGATGTGGGCTGGAACAAAAACGGGGTAGGTCAGCAATTCCCAGCTTATGAAGCAGGCACTATTTTAACGCCGGGAGGCTACGCGACGATGGGATTCGGCTCTTCTGCAGCTCTTGGTGCAAAACTCGCTGACCCTGAAAGAGTAGTTGTTTCTTTAATTGGAGATGGAGGTTTCGGCCAGAATCCGTCTGTAATGGCAACTGCAGTCGAGGAAAACATTCCTGTTATTTGGGTGGTTATGAATAACAGTGCATTTGGAACAATCGCCGGTCTGCAAAAAAGTCATTATGATACGACCTACGGAACGGTATTTAAAAAAGATGGCGAACCTTACTCCCCTGATTTTGCAGCTGTAGCAAAAGGTTATGGCGTCAATGGTGTAAAAATCACCAAAGCAGAAGATTTTAAACCGGCGCTTAAACAAGCGATCCAAAGCAACAAACCGTTTTTACTTGATGTTTCGATGAAAAATGAACCGGTACCAACGGATGGCCACTGGAATATTATGGATATTTATTCCCCTGGCAAGAACATTTATCACGTGTCTGTATAAAACTTTGAAAACATGGAGGAGGAGCAAAAAGACGATGACAAGAAAATTTTCTTTAGCACACCTTACCGTGCTCGATTGTGCGCCCCCTGAAATGACCTATCTTGCTGCTCGGGCCGGCTATGATTTCGTCAGCTTCCGCCCCATCTACATGGGTCTTCCTGGGGAACCCAATTATGAACTGGCTGAAAATAAACAGATGCTCTGGGAAACCAAGACGGCATTGTCTGAGACAGGTATGAAGCTCTTGGACATTGAACTTGCCAAAGTCTACAATGGGGTCGATCCGAAAAGTTATCTGCCTGCCATGGAAGTCGCTGCTGAACTTGGAGGACGGCACGTTCTCAGCAGCATATGGACAGATGATCGAAACTATGCGATTGAACGTTTTGCAGAAATTTGCGAATTGGCAAAACCTTTTGGCCTCACCATAGAGCTGGAGTTTGTACCGATTGCGAGCGTGCACAATCTCGATGGCGCTTTAGATGTATTGAACACCGCAAAGCAGGAAAATTCCGGTCTTATGATAGATGTCCATCATTTTCATCGCTCGAAAGATAAAGTAGAAGATTTAGATGCGGTGCCGCGCGATTGGTTCCGATATCTCCACCTTTGCGATGCACCAGGAGAAATTCCAGCTTGGAAGCCTGAAATGACCAGGGTCCTTCGAGAAGAACGCTCCCTGCTTGGAGAAGGCGGTATTGATGTTGGAAGCATTCTTAGCAGAATTCCTGACATTCCTTATTCGATTGAACTGCCAAACGCAAAACTTACCCAAGAATTAGGTCAAGAAGAATTTGCGCGGCGCTGTTTACAGTCGGCAAAGGACTATTTAAATACACATCCATTAACAAAGCAGGAGGTGAATTAGGTGAATAGTGCACCGTTAGAAGGAGTAAAAGTTTTAGACGTATCAACGATGATCGCTGCTCCGTATGGATCCGTACTCTTAGGAGATTTTGGAGCAGAGGTTATTAAAGTCGAAATGCCGGGAAAAGGCGATACTTTAAGGCATGTAGGCCCATTTAAAGGAGATGAGCCTCTTAGATGGCCGGGACTTTCCAGAAACAAAAAATCGCTCACCTTGGATTTGCATACAGACGAAGGGATAGATATTTTAAAAAAACTCGCATACGAAGTAGATATTCTGATCGAAAATTTTCGTCCGGGAACTCTGGAGAAATGGGGAGCAGGCTATGAAGAATTGAAAAAAATAAACCCAAACCTTCTTATGATAAGAGTTTCGGGATATGGGCAAACGGGACCGTACAAAGAAAAAGCAGGTTTTGGTACTCCTGCCACAGCGTTTAGCGGATTCACTTATTTACAAGGATATTCAGACCGCCCGCCCGTCAGTCCATCTTTCTCGTTAACAGATTATATCACTGGTGTCTATGTAGCCTTTGCGGCCGTGACCGGTTTATATCATAGAGATACAAACGAAAACGGTGCAGGACAAATTGTAGACATCGCACTTTACGAAACGGTTTTCCGGATGATGGAGTTTCTTGTCGCAGAATATGATCAGCTCGGAAAAGTGAGAGAACGTGCTCCAGGTTTAAGCGGACATTCCAGCCCGGCCGGAACATTTGAGACAAAAGATGGGCATTATGTCGTATTAGTAACAAGTACGGACACGACGTTTAACCGTTTGGCGAAAGCAATGGGAAGAGAAGATCTCTTAGAACATGAAAAGTTTTATACAAATTCAGTAAGACTTCAAAATGACGAGGAAATGGTTAAGATCGTGGAAGATTGGATGAAAACCAAGGAACGGGACGAACTGGTAGAGTATTTAGGCGAATACGGAGTCCCAGTAAGCCCGATCCTCAATATACAGGATATCTTTGAACACCCTCAATATCAAGCCCGGGAAAATATTATTGAGCTTGAACACCCAAGATTAGGAAAAATAAAAACACCTGGAATTGTACCAAAGTTCGAAAAAACACCAGGAAGTGTAAGAAATCTCTCTCCAGATCTTGGGGAAAACAATGAAGAATTGCTATCTTCGATGCTCGGATATTCCGACGAACAAATTGCGGAGTTAAAAGAAAAAGGAGTTATTTAACAATATTCATCGGTATGGGATCCCCGTACCGATGAATTTATTGCAGCAGGAAGCAGGTGAAAAACCATTTTCTTTTTGTATTCTTTTATCATTTTTTTATATATTATCTATCAAGTGTGGCCATTGCCTCTCATAAACTATGCACTTGGTATTTTATCGATCATTGTCCTTTTGTGGACAGTAGGGAAGACAGGACTTTTGTACCGAACGGTCGGTCTTATTTTTTTAGGGCTTGGTTTGATGGTCGTTATTACCCAAGAGCACTGGAAATTTTAACGTATTTCAGCTCGCTGTTTGGGCTGCTCGCATTATTTTTTGTGCTTCCTTTTATGATTACGATTATCAAACTTGGACGCTACGATAAGAACTTAAGCCGAATGATTTGGCTTGAACACCAGCAATGCAGGAACTCTTTACAAGAAAACCTCGTTCGCAACCTACGTGCTGACGTTTTTTTTAAAAATTGCTACCGTTCCTATAATTATTGGTTCTGTTCGCAACAAGGTAAAAGAATTTGGAAATGCATTCATGCAGCAATTTTTCTCCCATGGGATATTTCGTCCATATGCCCTTGTCTTATTTTGGAGTCCTATCGAAATTTTACTTGCTGACCCTCGATATCACGGGGCAAAGCTATTTATGGTTATTGCCGGTATTGTGGGTGAATAGTCTCTTATTTCTATTTGCTGATTGAAGAAAATGGAACAGCTATGATTTAACGGATGACACATGGCAGCATAGATTAGAAAACTTGGCCTCTATTAAAATGAAAGGCTTTGAAATGGGTCTTGCCGTATTAATGTTTATAATGATTGTGTTAACCATCAATCATTGGGGCGGCCTTGGGTTTCTTTTTACGGTAACCGTAACGATTATACCTTTTTCATTTGCCTGGTCTATCGCTATTAAAAAACCAAAAATGTATAGGCGGCTTGGATACTTGATGGCAAAAAATAATACAGATAAGCTTCATGGATTGTTTTTTCTTTTCTTGTTCGCCGGTTTTTTTGTAGAGTTCATGCCGTATACAAGCCCGTTTGCATATATTAATAACGTCATTCAATATGTTTACGAAACCAATATGTATTTTCTGGTGTATTTTCTGTTGTTTTTTCTAATCGGAATGTTTATTTTTGGACTGGCGTTTGCAGGCTTTCATCCACTTGTTACCGTCGCACTGCTGGTGCCATTCATACAATCCTTTTGCAGGTGAGCTTTCATTTGGATTAACGCTTACTATTTTTAAGCTCCGCCGTGTGTACGATGATGATCGGTCCGTTTAACGTAACACCGGCCGTGCTGGGAATGTATATTAACATGAATCCTTACCAGGTCAGCATGAAAAATGTTTTGTTTGCTTTCCTATTTATAATGTGGAACATCTCGATGGCTTATGGAATCACGAAGCTGCTTGGAGCGGTTTGACACTTAATTTGTAAATTGGTTAGAATGAGATCATAATCTACAGGTAGAGGAAGAGTGTTTGTTCTATGGAAAATGTACCTTCGCTAAGAGAAAGAAACATTGCTCTTATTGGTTTTATGGGAGTAGGAAAAACGACCATTGGAGAACTGTTATCTAAAAAATTATACCGTGATTTTGTAGATATCGATAAGGTGATTGAAGCGAAATACGGCATGGAAGTTTCCGAAATCTTCCGAACCAAAGGGGAGAAAGAATTTCGAAGAATAGAAAAGGAAACTTCTATTGATTACTGCAAAAACAGACGCTTAAAAATTCTTTCTCTTGGCGGTGGAGCATATACTCAGGACGAGATTCGTGAGGCATGCATGAAGTACTGCATTGTTATTTCGCTCGATCTCACATGGGATTCATGGAAAGACCGGTTAAGCTTAATTATTGATAACCGCCCGGTTTTGCATAATAAATCGATGGAAGAAATAGAAGCTCTTTTCCAAAAACGCCAGAGCACCTATAATATAAACAGCTTTCAAGTGAAAACGGATGAGATGAACGCAGAAGAGGTGGCCGATGAAATTGTCAGCCTCTTAAAACTCGGCTGGGAATGGTACCAGCCTCATGCGGTTGATTAAAGAATATAAATGGAGCAGTCTGAGGGTGATATTGTACCCCTAAAGTAGACACGAAAAAGAAACTGCCGGTATTCTACAATTACGACAGTTTCTATTCGAGTACCTTTAGGGGGTTTTTTGTGTGTCTGAAAAACGAAAGAAAGGATCTGTTTATCCGGTTAAGCTTAAAAAACAAGCTATTGATTTGTATTATAAGGGCTTTGGACGTACAGATATCGCAAAAGAGTTAAACATTTATAATAAAAAATTAGTAAATGAATGGGTGCGAAAATATGAAAAAGAAGGATTTTCTGGTTTAGAAGATCGTCGTGGCTTGGCACGAGGCGGAAACAAAGGAAGGCCGCGTAAAAAGCCGTTAACGTTGGAAGAAGAAAATGAACGCTTAAAAATAGAAGTGGCGTATTTAAAAAAGCTCATCGCACAGAAAAGGGGGTGTTAAGGAAAGACGAAGAATTTGCTTTTGTGTTGGAAAATGAAAAGAAGTTCTCGATTACCATGTTAACGAATTATATTTTTGCTTCTCGTTCGGGATATTATAAATGGAAAAACGAACATGAGTATCGTTTGAAACACCTACAAGACGAAGAACTTTATGATTTAATATCCAAGGTATTTGAACAATCAAAAGGAACCTATGGGAAGTGGCGCATTAAAGCAGCCCTTTACCGGGAGGCATTTCAAGTGCGAACTGCCATATTTCGGTTCTCCTCAAACCTTTGAAGAGTGCACGAAGCCATTGACGCTTATATCTTTTATTAGAACGAAGAACGTATTCAAAATAAATACGGCATGAGTCCGGTAGACTACCGATCTCAGGCCGCTTAGTAGTACAAAATCTAGAAACTCAGTTGTCAAGGCACCGTGGAATACCGGAGTGAAGCGAGGATATGCCGCGAAAGGCCTTGATCGGCTTTGCTTTTTACAAACTATCCATTGGCGTTCAAGAGACGACACGTCGTCTTGAACGCCTTAACTAAGAAGTGAGTCATTTTAGCACATGAATTTGTCCTGCTAATCAGGATTTGATTTATTAGTGTCTACTTGACAGGTACATGTTCAGGGAGAGGCTGCTCTTTTTTCGTGAAAGTCGTGGGGACGGCCGGAAACCGAGCGGATAAGGGATCCTAAGTCGGTTAAAGCACTATCAGAGCAGTAGTAGTCCGTTCATTCAAATGTTAGAATATTCATACTAGGAGGAATGATTATGAAAAAAGTATTGATGCTGCACGGCATTAACCATAATATGTTTGGCAAAAGAGATCCGAAAATGTACGGGACTATAACACTGGACGAGATTAATAAAAATATGACCGAGCTCGGGGAAGAGCTGGAGTTGGAAGTAGAAACATTCCAAACCAATCATGAAGGAGAAATGGTGGAGCGTATTCACCAGTGCTATCAGGGCAAGGTGGATGCTGTCATTATTAACGCAGGAGCCTGGACGCACTACAGCTACGGTATTAGAGATGCATTGGCTATCTTGGAAGTGCCGTTTATTGAAATTCACATGTCTAACATACATGCAAGAGAAAGCTTTAGGCACCATTCGGTATTTGCTGATATCGCCCACGGCCAGATCAGCGGCTTTGGTGTGGACAGTTATCTGCTTGCGTTAAGAGCAGCTAAAACATTGATAGATGAACGAAATGTATAGCAGGTAAAAATTTCTGCTACTTCTTTCGATTCATGACTTTGATTTTCCAACATCGGATTTTTCAATAAGGGTCTCTCGATCTACTTCTCTCATATTGCAGGAGATAAAACAAATTCTCATTGAACTGCTAAATGGTTTAATGATACACCACAACATATCAGACATGGTGACAACAGATGATATGGAATCAAATCCCGTTATTTATAACAGCTCTGAAAAAGAACGTTTGTTCCTGTTATATCCTATTTTGAAGCTTTACGTGAAGCAGGTTTAAGACTTCCCAAGCAGATTGGTTCTAATGTGAGCATAGTTGGTGCACTTGTATGTCAAGGAAGAGGAATTAGATTTTCATGAAGAAGGAATGAAATTTTTCAATATATTTTCTATCAATTCCTTTTTTTCTGCAAATAAACGGAAGATCATCTATTAGTTTTTGCGGTTATTAACTACATTTAATATTGTTACAATTAAAACGCATTCAGTCACAGAAAAATTACTTTAAAGGAGAGTGCTATAAATGGATCCAAAAGATTTTCGTAACTGTATGGGACACTTTGCTACTGGAGTCACGGTAGTAACGAGTGAGACTGAAACAAAAACGCATGGGTTTACCGTCAACTCATTTACTTCGGTTTCTCTTGACCCTATGCTTGTATTAGTATCAGTAGATCGAAACACAAAGGCTTTAGATGTATTGAAAGATAATAATTTTATAGTCAATGTTTTACGTGACGATCAGCAAGATACAGCAATGCATTTTGCGGGACGTCCTCAAGATCCGAAACCTTTTGAATGGGAGAAAGGTTTGTTGGGACAGCGCATAAAACATTCACTTGCTCACATTGAGTGTGAACCTTGGGTTGCTTATGATGGTGGAGATCATGTTCTTTATCTTGGTGAAGTTAAAAATTTTGAATATTATAGCGGCCAGCCATTGCTTTATTTCTGCGGTAAGTTTTCGGAAGTTACAGGAAAATAGTTGTATCTTTTTGAAATCGCATACAAACGAATTCAGTTTTGTCGAAGAATTTTATCACAAGATTCATTCGATTGACTCGGAAAGAGTAAACGGAATTTTATGAGACATGGAAGGACCTGGAGGTAAAAGACGAAGAAAGCTTTTCTACTTGGCTGTAAGTAGAATCTTCTGAAGCCCCAGCCTTCCCTTTATCTAAGAAAAGAACAGCAAAAGATTGGAAAACTTCGGGATTTTTTATCAAGTAATTGAGTTGTTAGGGCAAGAGCATTCTTGCTGCTGCTTATATTACAATAAAATGAAAACGGTTTCCTGGTGTATAAGGTTAACACTCCATTACAAATATGGACATTTTCATGAATGGTATAGGATCTTGCTGTTTAATACTATATGATATAAGTGCTAAGCTTAAGTATTTTTAATTGAGGTGGCTAAATAAAAACGAACCTTTGTAGGTAATGAAATGTCAGAGGTACATAATTAGATAGAGATAGTCACAAAAGAAAAAAAGGGTGACCATACATGAAAGCTAATCGTTTAATGCTGAATGATTTAATGGAAGTGAATCCGCGAACGGGAGTAATAACACTAAACAATAAACGAATGGCTCTTATGTCTGTCCAAGCTTTAGGTATTTTACGCAGGGATTTAGTTGACACCCTGAGTATGGAACGTGCGAAAGGTTTCTTAATGAGATATGGAAGAGCTTGTGGACAAAAGGCTGCCGAAGATTTAGAACAAACGTATAAATGGGAATCAACGGAAGAATTAATGTTAGCTGGTCCCGCCCTTCATACTTTGGAAGGAGTTGTAACGGTAGAAGCAGAAAATATAGAATATAATGATGACACACTACATTATACTGGTTATTGGAGAAATTCATTTGAGGTTGAAGAACACCTTTATCATTATGGAGAAAGTAAGACTCCAGTATGTTGGATTTTGGTTGGATATGCAAGCGGATTTCTCACGAAACTTTTTGGAAAGCAAGTACTCGTCCATGAAGAAAAATGCAAAGGAAAAGGAGATCCTTATTGTTATTTCGTAGCGAAAACCTTCGATCCTGCGGACAAAAAGCAACAAGCAGATTTACGTTATTATGAAGCAGAGTCCTTAATTTCTGAATTAGATCGTTCCTATAAAGAGATCAAGGAATTAAATGAAAATATCATTGAATCCGAAAGAGTCCAAAAAAAATTAACAGATTTATTATTAGAAGATGAATCATTATCGAGTATGCTTGAAGTAGTTTCTGCTGCTCTTCACAAAAGTATTATTATTGATTATCGATACGGCAAGAATGAAGGTGTTTTTTTAGAAGAAGAAGCATTTATTGAAGAAAATTTGTTGGAGAATCCGAATAACTTAATAGACAATCAAAAGATGATGGAAATGTATCCTATTCATGCAAAGGGTAAAAATTTAGGAAATATGATAGTAATTGGAGAGGAAAAAAACAAAAAGAAAGAGGAATTGATTATTCAACGTGCACTTACTATTTGTTCGATTAAAATTTTTCATGCATTCCAATTAATTCAGTCTAAGTGGCAAAAGAAAGAAGAATTTTTTGAAGAACTGCTGAACAGTGAAAAAGATGAAGAAACACTTCAAATAGGAAGTCATGTGTTTGAGTTTAATTCTCAAAACGACAATCGAGTTCTTACAATATTAGTGGATGATAAAGAAAGCAATGAACTGATTTTAGAGCATCTGAACAGTAAATATACAGCACTGGATATATTTTTGAAGGATAAGTATATTATTTTAATTTTATCTGAAGACTATAATAAAAACCTGGAAAATTTTGCGAAAGACCTTCAAGCTTCCATTGAAAATAAATTTAAGAAAAGCATAACGTATATAGGTGTCGGGAGGGCAGTAAAAGGCCTGAAAAAGCTGGCAAAAAGTTACCAGGATGCTAGTCGTATCTGCGACTTCCTACAACTGGTCCATCCAAATGACAGTCATATATCATACTTTGAAGAGTTAGAACCAATAGTACTTCTTCTCAAAGCCACGGACCAAGAAGATCTTATTGACTTCTGTAAAAAAATGATTGGTGATTTAATTGAATATGATAAGGAAAATCAAAGTAATCTTTTAATAACACTTAAATCTTATTTAGACAATAATGGAAACTTACAAAAAACTGCAAATGATCTACATTTATCGATAGCTGGTTTACGATATCGTCTTGATAAAATTGAGTCGTTTGGTAAGAAAGGGTTAAAGACAGGGTCTGGCCGGTTTAAATATCAGTTGGCCATAAACATGTACTTTTCCATGCAAATCATGGATAATTCTTCGAATATACTTTAATGAAAAAGACTACTCTTTTTTATAAGAAAGGATAAGCCGTTGACAAGAGCACGTAATGTGCCTGTTGACGGCTTTTTTAAAAGCTAAGAAAGTATATATAGTTTTTCAAAACAGCAAATGAATAAAAAATATTATCGGTAAACCATGTTTTTTTACAGTTACGATAATTCAGATAAAAGTCTATACTGTACACATATCATATTTGAAAGCGCTTTAAACTATTGGCTTCCTTTTCAGAAGGCAAAAAAGGTTTAGAGCAAGGGAAATGTAAAACCAAAAGAAAGGGGGAACAAACATGAGCAAACAAACGAGAAAGATTGACATGAAAGAGGGAAGCTCGATTAGTTCAAATTTCACTAAACCCCCAGCCCTAAAAAGTCAATCATTAAAACCCGCAGGAAAAGATAAGATAAATTCAAATAGGAAGCACTCTATTCATCAAGCAAGTGCTGCTACAAGGCATATATTTAAAAATGAATGGGGGGTCGGATAAATTTCAGCTGGATTCGGTAGTTTCCTAGTAACAATAGATTGGAAAGCTACTTTGAAAATTTCTAATAATAACATTGACTATTTGAAGGAGGAAGAATAATGGTAACAACAATAACAAAAAACAGACCTCTTACTGGTGCACAATATTTAGAAAGTTTACGAGATGGCCGGGAAGTATGGTTTCATGGAGAAAAAGTAGACGATGTTACTACCCATCCTGCATTCCGGAACGCTGCTCGCTCAATCGCCAGAATGTATGATGCATTGCATGATGAAAAAACAAAAAATATTTTAACAACCAAAACGGATACTGGCAATGGAGGCTACACTCAAAAATTCTTTAAATACGCTAGAAGTGCCGATGACCTTTTGGCATCAAGAGATGCGATCGCCGAATGGGCTCGTTTATCATATGGTCAAATGGGAAGATCTCCAGATTACAAAGCTGCTTTTATGGCTACCTTAGGTGCGGATCCTGATTATTATGCACCGTATGCCGATAATGCAAGAAGATGGTACAAAGAAGCACAAGAAAAGAACTGGTTTTTCAATCACGCAATTATTAACCCGCCAGTAGATCGTAATAAACCAACAGAAGCTGTCCAAGATGTCTTTGTTAAAGCGGAAGCAGAGACAGATGAAGGGATTATTGTTAGTGGGGCAAAAATGGTAGCCACTGGTTCTGCATTAACCAATTATAATTTCGTTGCTCACTACGGAGCAGTTCCTGTCGGATCCGAAAATATGGCTCTAGCATTTGTAGCGTCTATGGATACACCGGGAGTCAAACTTATTTGCAGACAATCTTATGAAATGAACGCCGCTGTAATGGGAAGTCCATTTGACTATCCACTAAGCAGCCGTTTTGACGAAAACGATGCCGTTCTTGTTTTTGAGAAAGCGCTTATCCCTTGGGAAAATGTTTTCATTTACAAAGATGTAGATAAAGCTAACAACTTTTTCCCAGAAAGTGGTTTCCTGCAGCGTTTTACGTTCCATGGTTTAACAAGACTGGCTGTAAAATTAGATTTTATTTCAGGGTTGCTTATTAAAGCGGTACAAACAAGCGGAGTCGATCAATTCCGCGGAGTCCAAACACATGTTGGTGAAGTTATAGCATGGAGAAACATGTTCTGGTCTCTCAGTGACTCAATGGCATTGAATCCAGACAAGAGCAGAAACGGTTCGGTCGTGCCCAACCTAAATGCTGGACTTTCCTACCGTGTGTTCATGTCTGAAGGATGGCCGAAAATTAAAGAAGTCATTGAAAATGTAGTAGCAGGAAACTTAATCGTTCAGCCATCCAGTGCAGACGATTTCAAAAATCCTGAACTGCGCTCTTTGATCGATAGAATTTACCGTGGATCAAATGATATTCAAGCTTTAGAAAAAATTAAGTTGGTTAAATTGCTCTGGGATGTGGTTGGTTCAGAGTATGCTGGAAGACATGAACTTTATGAAAGAAACTACTCTGGTAACCATGAAAATATTCGGTTTGAAAACTTGACAATGGCACACCAAACAGGAGAAGCAGATAAATTTGTAAAGTTCGCTGAAGAGTGCATGAGTGACTATGATCTCGATGGATGGGTAAATGACACGTGGATCAATCCAGATGACGTAAACTATTTTAAAAAATAATTTTGATGCGTAAGGGGAGGAAATAATTGTGTATATTTATAACAACAATGAATTGAATTTGGAATCTTCTATTATTTCCATTGGAGCTTTTGATGGTTTGCACCGCGGACATCAAACGTTGATAAGACAAGCTGTTCATCGTGCGCGAGAACTAAATGTGCCGTCTGTTGTTTACACTTTTAACTCTCCCCCTCGCGCTTTCTTTCAGAACAGTATCGTTTTAACGTCCTTAAATGAAAAAATAGAACTGATAAAACAGTTTGAAGTGGACTATATAGTCGTTGCAAACTTTAACGAACAATATGCGTCACGCCCTGCGTCAGCGTTTATTGAAGAACTTTGTTCACTTGCACCAAAGGAAATTTTTGTCGGTCCTAACTTCACCTTTGGAAAAGGCAAAAAAGGAGATGTTTGCTTACTCTCTGAAAATTTTAAAGTAAACGTTCAACCCTTGATCACCTGCGAAAATGGAGAAATTATATCCTCTACTAGAATAAGAAATCTACTTAAAAAGGACAAACAAGCTCAAGTAAGTAAGCTGTTGGGCCGAGAATATCACAGAGCAGTAAAACAAGCTGTTTCCCAGTTATAGGGAGAGGGTTATGAATAAATAACTATAGGAGGAAATCACAAATGGGTGAAAAAATTGCTACAAAAAAGAATGCACGAGTAGAAGAAGTATTTAACCTGTTTATCACACACATTCAAAATTTTTTGAGAGAAGCCAACCTGAACCACCAAGAGTACACGAATTTTGTAAACTGGGCGGATCGCTTAGGAAGAAAAGGAGAGCTTCCTTTGTATGCAGATGTATTCCTTGAAACACACGTGCTTGAAGCCATGTACACCAATATGCCTGGTACCCAGCCTTCTCTGTTAGGACCTTATTTTGCAGAAGGATCTCCATTAATTGAAAGCGAGCCAGGTGAACCGCTTGTTTTAACACAGCGTCCAGATGAGCCAGGCGATGTACTGTATTTTAAAGGCCACGTAGAAAACACAGAAGGCAAGCCTCTGGCCAACACCCGTATTGAATTTTGGCAGAATGACAATTCGGCAAAATATTCAAACTTTGATTCTGATGCACCTGACTTTAACCTAAGAGGTCATTTCTATACAGATGAAAATGGAGACTTTGAAGTTAAAACAATAGTCCCTGTTCCTTACTCCATTCCAACAGATGGACCGACAGGAGAGTTCTTGGAATATATGGATCAGCATTCTATGCGTCCTGCCCACCTTCACATCATGTTTGAAGCAGAAGGTCATGACACTCTTATCACTCAAGTCTTCTTTGAAGGTGATGAGTGGCTTGAAACAGACGTAGCAGAAGGGGTGCGTGAAGAGCTTATAACGAAACTGGAAGACAAAGGCGACCACAAAAAAGCATCTTTAAACTTTGTGATGCGTCCTGAATAAAAATTTTGTAAGGGGCATTTTGAATGTCCCCCTTTCTTTTTTCCAGCTGAGAATGAGAGTTACTTTACGATCGGAGGATAATATGGAAAAAGTATCTATTAAAAATGTAACCACACAATTATTGGACATTCCTATCAAAAGGCCGCACCAGTTTTCTGCAGTGAAAGTATCTTCTAAAAGTTTTGTTTTAATTAAAATTGAACTTAGTAACGGGGTCATTGGTATTGGAGAAGGGACAACTCCGGGTATTTTTTGGAATGGAGAAAGCGTTGAAACAATGAAGCTTGTTATCGATCAATATGCTTCTCCTCTTTTGCTAGATCAAGACCCCGTTCATACTGAAGCATTGCTCCAGAAATTGAATCGTCAAATCCGCGGTAACTACTTCGCAAAAGCAACCATAGAAATGGCTCTCTTTGATGCCCTGGGAAAAATGTATAATGTCCCTGTTCATCAATTACTGGGAAGCCTCTATACAGATAAAATTCCAGTTCGCTGGGCCTTGGCATCTGGAACACCAGAAGGCGACATCGAAGAAGCAAAAGGCCATGTTGCCTCTGGAAATTACGAAAATTTCAAAACAAAATCCGGCAAAGAAGCTCCCGAAAATGATGCTATACGTTCTATCAAGATCGCAGAAGGAATTAAAGGTCATTCTAAACTTGGAATTGATCCCAATGGTTCCTGGGACCGTTTAACCACGATGAAATGGATGGACACTTTCTTTGAAACGGGGATCGACTTCCTTGAGCAGCCTCTCCCTCCTGCTGACGTTGAAGGAATGGCGAGATTGGCTGCTATGAAAAAAGTTCCAATTATGGCAGATGAAAGTGCCTCCACTATTGAAGATGCCATGCGGCTTGCAAAAGAAAACGCCGCCGATATTTTTTCATTAAAAATCCATAAGGCTGGTGGGATGAAAAATACGATTAAAGTGGCAGGCATTGCACAAGCATCCGGTATTTCCTGTTTTGGAGGTACATCACTGGAAAGCTCCATCGGTACTGCCGCATGTATCCATGCTTATGCTTCTATTCCCAATCTTGATTATGGAAGTGAATTATTCGGTCCGGATTGGCTAGCCGATGATTTGGTAAAAGAACCACTCACTTCAAAAGGCGGATATGTGCACGTCCCAGGCAAACCAGGTTTAGGGGTAGAATTAGACGAAGAAAAAGTTTCTACCTATTTAAGAAAGGAGAAATAATATGATGAGACATTTACCTGCCCCCCCTCTCTCCTTCTTAGCTGACATGGAATTAACTGTAGAGGGAGCTCATTTACCAGGAAAAACCCCGGCCGGCAATAGACGGATCATCCGGGTAACCGGCGGTGCTCTGCGCGGAGATAAATTGAATGCTGAAGTTGTACCTGGCGGTGATGACTGGATTACCGTTCAGGAAGATGGAACTATCATACAGGATGTCCGCATACTTTTACGTACTGACGATGATGCTTTGATTTTAATGTCTTACCGTGGCATCCGTACTGGAGAACCTGAAGTGTTGAAACGACTCGATAATAACGAGGGCGTCGATCCAGATGAATATTATTTTAGAACGTCTCCGATTTTTGAAACAGCTTCTTCCAAGTATGATTGGCTGAATAGACGAGTCTTTGTATCAAAAGGTATCCGGCTGCCGGGAAAAGTCAACTACTCTATCTACACGGTAGACTAAAATTTGGATTGAAAGGACTGTAAATATGGGAGAGTATGTAACACCAAGAAGCGGACGCACATTATACGTTCATGATACTCCTGGTGATCAGGGGACTATTGTGGCTGCCCACGGTCTCACCGGTAATCATAAGCAGCTCCACTTTTACCAACAAGCCCTTTTTGGAAAATACCGGTTTATCAGCTACGATATTCTTGGACGAGGCAATAGTGATGAAGCAGACCCGGCGACCTCCATTTTTACTCATGCTGACGACATAGTTGATCTTATAGAGGCGTTGAATATAGATCGGCCTATCTTAATGGGGTATTCCATGGGAGCCTATATCTGCTCTCTGGCGGCGGGCCGTTTGTCAAACGTCGAACAGCTCATCCTGCTGGATGGAGCGGGCGAAGCAGATGAGACAACGCAAAATCTTGTTCTGCCTTCATTAGGGCGTTTGGAAAAAGTGTATTCTTCAGCAGAAGAATATGTGGAAGAAACCAAAAACCTCTACCAAAACCTCAACATTCATTGGGACAGTAAATTAGAAGAAATAGCCCGCTATGAAATCAAGCAGGACGGAAGCAATTGGACGCATAAATCAGATTATGATTTAACCAAACAGGATTTTGAGAGCTTTTATTCTTTTAATCCAGCTAAAGTATGTTCTGCTATTTCTTGTGAAACGTTATTAATTATTGCTACTGGGGCGATGAAGGATAACAAATCTCTTTTTAAAGAAGAATCCTATACAGAAACACGGAAAAATATTCAGCACTTACAAACAAAAATAACACCTGTTAACCATTACGAACTTGTGTTTAATAAACAGCAGGATGTTTTGGAACACATTCAACAGTTCTTAGCGAACGGAGGGACAAAATCATGACTGTAACGAAAACAGAGGATGTCCAAAGTGTTATAGAGAGAGTGAAAACAGGGGATGTCGTCATGGTCGGCGGTTTTGGCCTTGTAGGAAGTCCTCTTACTCTTATTGACTCCTTAATAAACCATGACGCTTCGGAGCTGACCATTATTAGTAACAATGTCGGTGAAGCCGGTAAAGGCTTAGGTATTCTGTTAAGACAAGGAAGATTGAAAAAAGCGATCGGTTCGTATTTTACAAGTAACCGTGAAGTGGCCCAGTGGTATAACGAAGGCAAACTTGAACTCGAATTGCTTCCTCAAGGGACTCTTTCCGAGGCTATTAGGGCAGGAGGAGCCGGCATTGGCGGCTTTTATACAAAAACCGCGGTAGGCACAGACCTTGCCAAAGGAAAAGAGACCAAAGAAATTGACGGCGAAACCTACCTTCTTGAGAAAGCATTAAAGGCTGATGTCGCCTTAATCAGAGCTTGGAAAGCAGACACAAAAGGGAACCTTGTCTACTATAAAACAGCAAGAAACTTTAATCCTATCATGGCATCTGCAGCTAAATATGTCATTGCAGAAGTAGACGAGATTGTCGAGGAGGGCGAATTATCACCTGAAGAGATCGCAACGCCTCACCTTTACGTTGATTCTGTTATTAAAAGCCGTTTGATCCTAACAAGAGACGGGGTGGTTGAACGTGAATAAAAAGGAAGTCATTGCAAAAAGAGCAGCGGAAGAACTTTCTCCTAATTCTATTATTAACCTGGGTATCGGTGTTCCAACCCTGGTTGCCAATTACCTGGACAAAGACAAGTATTATTTACACACAGAGAACGGTCTGCTTGGTGTTACTTCCGTAGAAGAAGAAGACATTGACCCTCTGCTGGTAAATGCAGGCAAGCTTCCAGTCGGAGAAGCAGTAGGCGCTTCCTATTTTCATAGTGCCGACTCATTTGCTATGATCCGCGGCGGTCATGTGGACGTAGCCATCCTGGGTGCTCTTCAAGTAGACTCAAAAGGCCTGGTTGCGAATTGGGCCATTCCTGGAAAAGACATTATTGGCGTTGGGGGAGCAATGGATTTACTGGTTGGTGCTAAAAAAATTATTATCACTACCAACCATGTATCTAAAGAAGGGTCTCCTAAATTTGTTGAGGAATGCACGTACCCTATTACATCTAACCGGAGAGCAGACGTGATTATTACAGACATGGCTGTCTTCAAATGGAAAGAAGGCGGTTATGAGCTGACCGATTTAATGGGTGATACTACTTTAAAAGATGTAGAAAAAAACACAACTGCTTCCTATCATATTAGTGACCAACTACTGCAAAAGGAGAGTAAATAATGAGTGAAGTTGTAATTGTTGATGCTGTTCGTACACCCATCGGTAGGTATAAAGGAGCACTCAAAAATGTGCGCCCTGATGATCTCGGTGCAGTAGTGATTAAGGCAATAATGGATAGAAATCCAAACCTTCCACCAGATGAAATTGATGACGTAATTTTTGGTAATGCGAACGGTGCAGGAGAGGAAAACCGGAATGTGGCCAGAATGTCCTCCCTTCTTGCCGGTCTTCCGCAAACAGTCAGCGGAACAACCATTAACCGCCTGTGCGGTTCCAGCTTGGACGCTGTATGTACAGCTGCCCGCGCTATTTTATCTGGCGAACAAGATATCATCATCGCAGGTGGCACCGAAAGCATGACCCGTGCTCCTTTCGTTATGAAAAAACCAGAAAAAGATTTTCCAAGAGGAAATATGGAAATGTTTGATACTACGATTGGCTGGCGATTCCCAAACCCTAAAATGAAAGAAATGTACGGAATTGACTCTATGCCGGAAACCGCTGAAAATGTGGCAAAACGTTTTGGTGTTTCCCGTGAAGCACAGGATGAGTTTGCTTATCAAAGTCAAATGCGTGCTAAAGAAGCCATTGAAAATAATCGTTTCAAAAACGAAATTGTACCTGTCGTTGTAAAAGATAAAAAAGAAAATCAAACCATTGTAGATACTGACGAACATCCACGTCCAAATACAAACCTGGAAAAATTAAGCAGTCTCCCTCCTATTTTCAAAGATGGAACTGTAACGGCTGGCAATGCCTCCGGGGTGAACGACGGGGCTTCTGCTCTATTAATCATGAGTGTCGACCGCGCTAAAGAACTGGGGTTAAAACCATTAGTTCGATTTAAAGCTTCTGCAACAGCCGGTGTGGAACCTTCTATTATGGGTATCGGTCCGGTTGCCTCTACCCAAAAGCTAATGAAGCGCAACAATTTGCAAAGCAGCGATTTTGATCTCGTGGAATTGAATGAAGCTTTTGCTTCTCAATCACTTGAATGTATCAAGCAGCTCGAATTGGATAGAGATAAAGTAAATGTTAACGGGGGCGCTATTGCCTTCGGACATCCGCTGGGTGCCAGTGGAGCAAGAATTTTAACGACACTAATTTATGAAATGAAAACACAGAACGCGGGGTTAGGACTTGCCACGATGTGTATTGGTGTGGGCCAAGGTATTTCTGTGGCAGTAGAAAATATAGTTTAAAATCATTTTTTAGGGAATTAACTACAGCTTCGTAGTTGGCTGGTTTGAGTTTGAAAGAAATAGATTAGATTAAATTAAATGGAGAAGTGCTGTTATGTAAGCAGTAATCCACCTTCATGAATGTCCACACCTGAACTATTATCTAAAATTTTAAAATGCTTTTTTTACTAGGAGATGACTTTTGGGATTGACCCGGAGTCATCTTATTTTTTCCTGTTTTCATGTGTGAACTGGTAAGAAAGAAAAATGCTGACACGTGTCTAATAGGTTGTTCAGATAAATAACAACAAATATTTGTATATGTAACTCAGAAACACTGATAGTTATTATCGATTGCGATAAATTTGAAAATTAAGACAATATAAACAAGGAGGGATAAACATGAGTAAGGTTACATTTCTTGATAAAAATTTTTAGATGAGCAGAGGGATCCAATTAACTACAAAAGTTTTCTTAGGGTTAGGATATAAAACGTTGGACAATAATTGGTTAGCTGTTGCTTTGAAATCCATGCATATCTTTTTACTCAGAGGACTCGTATCTCGTGCAAACCCTTCCTTTTCTGTCATCCGTGAGAGTGATGGGTATATAATTCAGATACATCTTCATTTTGCTCATTAATCGTACCCAGTCTTATTTCTATATATTTTCTGAGAAGGCAATGTGACACCCAGTAATACCAGCGAATGATCATAATGTCAGTTTCTGTCTATTTTATCTCCTTAATCCTTGTTATCTAAGTATTCCAGCAAGTCTTCATGTTTCATTCGTTTCCTCTCCTTATGTCCATGATTTGCTCAAACGTATTGTAATAGATTTCCTCTTAGCAGAAACATCAATCAATCGTTTGATTGAAAAGCCGAGTCTTTGCATGATAAATAGCCGGTCATGAAAAATATCACGACCGGCTGTATTACTTGATGACTACATTTCCTCTCTTCTTCTAACATTGGTCTTCATAACTATTCCTTGGTTACTGTTCCGCTTTTCTTTCTTCGCTGACGGGGGCCAAGCGGCTTTCATGGAGTCCGCTCTTCTAATTAACTATCTCCCCGGGAACCAAGGGTCTGTTTTGAAGCCCATTGTATCTTGAATCCGTCTGTATTGGGTTCCAAGAGTCTTTCTTGGAGCCCGCTTTTTCAAAAATCTACCTAGACAGGGACTCAAGCGGCAGTCTAGAAGCTCGTTCTTTCTTTTACATGCCTGTATCGGGTTCCAAGAACCTCTCTTGATGACTGTTCCATCTATCTTTTTCCAAGACTGGGCGCCAAGGACCTTCCTTGGTTACGGCTTCATCTTTTTCTCCTATCAGCGGGCTTCAATGTCTGACCTGGCGCGACAATCCCTTCATTTTATCTTAAGCTTTTAAAGTGCGGCTGCAGCACAGGATAGAGTTCTTTAAATGTTTGATACAGCTCCGCATACTTTTTGTGGTTTTCTGAAATCGGTTCAATGGTTTTTTTCATAGGAACATGGGCTTTAATGTCTTTATAGCTGGATACTTTTCCGATAGCTTTTAAAGCAATCCAGGCTGCGCCCCAGGCTGAGCTTTGGTGGCTTTCTGGAATATGTATCGGTTCTCCGAACACATCAGCTAAAATCTGCAGCCAAAGCTCAGAGCGGGAAAATCCCCCGCTTGCATAAATGTTGGGGGTGCCGTCTGTCAGCCGGCTCACGGATTCATAAATATGATACAGATTAAACATAACCCCCTCTAATCCTGCCCGTACCATATGCGGCCGTTTATGTGTCATCGAAAGACCGATGTAGGTTCCACGTGCATTTGCATCCCAAAACGGTGCGCGTTCACCGTTTAAATACGGTAGAAACAGGAGGTTGTCTGCACCTGCCGGAACGTTAGCTGCTTCCTTTGTTAACAATTCCATAACATTACTAGAAAGGGCTTCTTCATCTAATGCGTCTCCAAACAATTCTTTTAACCACTGCAGGACGATGGCTCCGTTGTTGGTTGGCCCTCCCATGACCCAAAGGTCTTTATCGACTGCATAAGTAAAAACTTCTTGTTTGTCATCGGTATACGGTTCACTTGACATTTGCCTGATGGCTCCGCTCGTTCCTACTGTTAAGGCAGTATCCACGGGCTGGATCGCCCCGATGCCAAGGTTGGCAAGCGGACCATCACTTCCGCCAATAACAAAAGGCGTTTCAGCGGCAAGGCCCATTTCCTCTGCTATATCTTTAGGAAGACCCTGCAAGATATAGGATGGGGGAACAGGGTCAGAAAGCTGTCCGGAAGAAATGCCGGCAAGCTTTAGTGCCTCCTCATTCCAGTCCAGGTCATAAATGTCAAACAGTCCGCTGGAGGAAGCGACAGAATAATCAACAACTGCTTCTCCGAACCAATGCCATGTAAGAAATTCTTTGATGGAAAAAAATCTACCGGCTTCTCTATATGGAGCGTAATTATTTTCTTTCATCCACGCTAATTTCAACAACGGTGACATCGGGTGTACCGGTGTACCGGTTCGTGAAAAAATAAAGTCATTTCCGTTTTGCTTCCATTTTTCTGCAATATGGCTGCTGCGGCCGTCCGCCCAAGTAATGGAAGGGGAGAGTGCTTTTCCTAACTGGTCACAGCAAATTAATGAATGCATCGCACTAGATATTCCTACCGCAAGGATTGCCTCTTTGGATCCCCTTGAAGCATCGACAGCTTGAGCGATTGCTTTTCTTGCCGCCTTTTCCACGTCATCAGGGTTTTGTTCGCTCCAGCCGGGCTGTGGGTGATGGGTCAGGTAAGCGCTCTCTTTTTCAGCGATAACAATCCCATTCAGATCAAACAAGACAGCTTTTGCACTCGTCGTTCCGATATCGAGTCCAATAACAAATGGTTTCTTCATAGGTTCCTCCTCATACTAAAATGGTTGAATTGCATTTTATTCACCGTTTCTGGTGCTTGGTTCGGCATCAAGCAAAGGTAATTCAGCGGTTCAGGCATTAGGTTCAGCGCTTCATCTAATGCACTATATACGTTTCCGGGAAATGGCTTCCCGTATATTTTGCAGGGAAACATTCATCCGCTCTTTTCGTTTTTTGGCGACGTTTACAAATAAAGCATCAATAATGCTCAGCTGGGCAAGTCTGGAAGCAAGTGCTTCCGAACGAAAATCTGTTTCTTGAGACACGGTATAGAGCGGAATGTCTACTTTTTCGCTTAATGGGGATTTGGCCAATGTAGTAATACCAATCGTAACCGCTCCTTTTTCTGTCACCATCTCCAGCGTATCAAGCATGTCGCGGTTGGCTCCCGAATGAGAGATTATCACGACGGCATCCTTTTCTGTCAGCTGAGAAGCAGACATCATTTGAAAATGCGAATCTTGATAGGCGAAAGTGGTAAGGCCTGTCCGCATGAATTTATGATGAGCATCCATCGCGATAATACCGGAACCGCCATTGCCGTAAAATTCGGTGCGATTGGCATGCAAGATAGCGTCCACGGCTTGCTGCAAATGATCTTTGTTAAACACCTGCAGCGTATCTTCAAGCGTGCGAATGTTTGATTTGAAAACTTTTTCTGCAATGTCTTTTTCGTCATCATCTTCTTGAATGGTTTCATGTATATCTTTCATCGGAGAAACGACTTCCGATGCTAAAGCAATTTTCATCGCTTGATACCCTTTGAAACCGAGCCGTTTGCAAAAACGAAAAATCGTTGCTTCTGCGACTCCCATGTCCTCTGCGAGCTGATTGATGGTAGAATGGATGATTTCATTTGGGTTTTCGAGAATATAATCAGCTACTTTTTTTTCTTTCTCACTAAACAATGGATACGATGATTTTATACGAGGAAGACAGTGCTGTTTCGTGGTTGTCTCCATGTTTTTCCCTCCCTTGACGTAACATCCTGTTTATATTGTATATGAAAAATGCAAACAAAAAAATATTTTTTCATAAAAACGGGTTGTAAAAGAAAATTTTTATCATATAATGAGAACTATAAGAAATAAAATTTCTAGCTTTCACAGATATTAAGAAATTTTTTTCACTGTTAAGAAAGTTAAAATTTTATCGGTAAACAGTATAAGGAAAACTACCATAGGGACTTGGCGACAAGCTAAGTTTTTCTAACAAAAAAATCTTTGTAAGGGCTTTAATAATGAAAGGAGATTGTCGATGAAACTAGGGATGATTGGCCTCGGCAAAATGGGATACAGCTTGGTGCAGAACCTGCTTGACCATCACCATGAGGTAGTAGTAAACGATGTGGATCATCAAACCATTGAAGATCTGGCAGGGCAGGGAGCAGAACAGGCATATTCATTAAAAGAACTGGTTCAAAAGCTCGAGGCACCTCGTATGGTTTGGTTAATGGTCCCGGCTGGTGAAGTGACAGGGAACGTCATAAATGAACTTGCCGAACTTCTTGATAAAGAAGACATCATTATTGACGGGGGAAATTCCAATTACAAACAAACTTTAGAAAGAGCAGACTTTTTAAAGGAAAAAGGAATTTATTTCGTAGATGCTGGCACAAGCGGCGGCGTAAGCGGCGCGAGAAACGGTGCCTGCTTGATGGTTGGCGGAGAAGAGCCTGCTATTAAACAAGTGGAAAAAGTTTTCCTTGATATTACCGTCGAAAACGGTTACCTTTATGCAGGGAAGCCTGGAAGCGGTCATTTCTTGAAAATGATTCATAATGGAATTGAATATGGGATGATGCAATCTATCGCAGAAGGCTTCGATATACTCGAAAAAAGTCCATTTGATTACGACTATAAAGCAGTGGCGAAAGTCTGGAACAACGGTTCCGTCATTCGTTCATGGTTAATGGAACTGTCAGAGAGTGCTTTTTCAAAAGATGCAAAACTGGATGACATTCGCGGGGTCATGAATTCTTCCGGAGAAGGAAAATGGACCGTAGAATCAGCACTTGATTTTGAAACAGCTGCGCCGGTTATCGCGCTTTCCTTAATGATGCGTTATCGTTCACAAGAAAATGATACCTTTACAGGAAAAGTGGTTTCAGCCCTTCGCAATGAATTTGGAGGGCATGACGTAGTAAAAGTTTAAGATGTTCTGCCGGGGAAACGGCGTTACTTTCAAAAGCTGTTTCCCGGTAATCTTACTTACAATTTGCTGAGTCCTATTTGGCTCTTTGCAAGTGGATAAAATTATTTTTTAGGGGGAAGTATTATGTCAAAAAAAATGCTGATGATGTTAATGGCAGCATTGTTGATCTTCATTCTCGCTGGGTGTGGCGGTGGAAGTCAAGAAGAAGAAACAGGAGCAGGTGACAGCGCTTCTGAAGAAAATCAAGATGCAGGCACAGAAGAAGATGCAAGCGAAGAAGCAGCCTCTGGTGATGTGAAAACCATTCGTGCAGGTATTGGTTTGAATAACGAGCATCCTCAATATAAAGGATTAGAGAAATTCAAAGAAATCGTTGAAGAAGAAACAGGCGGCAGCATTGAAGTAGAAACATACCACAGTGGTCAGCTTGGTGACGATCGCTCTATGATGGAAGCGCTTCAGCTTGGTTCTCAGGAAGTTACAGTACCATCTACAGCGCCTATTGCAAACTTTGTAAACGAATTCACTATTTTTGATTTCCCATTCTTGTTCCCGTCCAGTGAAGTAGCAGATGAAGTACTTGACGGAGAAGTTGGTCAGAAGTTTCTTGATATGCTTGAAGAACAAAACATGGTAGGACTTGCTTATTGGGAAAATGGGTTCCGTGATCTTTCCAACAGCTCGCATGAAGTAGCGACAGCAGAAGATTTTGATGGTCTTTCTATTCGTACGATGGAAAATGACCTTCACATTGACGCGTTCCGTGAATTAGGTGCAAATCCGACACCAATGGCATTTACTGAACTTTTCACAGCTCTTCAGCAAGGAACGGTAGATGGACAGGAAAATCCGGTGGCGACAATCTATCTTGAAGGATTCCATGAAGTACAAGACTATGTATCCGACACTCATCATGTTTACAGCCCGTTTGTATTTATGATGAGCAAGCAATTCTATGATTCTCTTTCTGAAGAAGAACAAACAATTGTAGAAGAAGCTGCAGTAGAAGCTGGTGAATTCCAGCGTGAAGAAAATCGTGCTGCAAATGAAGAATATCTTCAAAGCTTACAAGATGAAGGCATGACGTACACTGAAGTAAGCGATGAAGCTCGTGAAGAAATGGCTGAAATTGTACAGCCTGTTATTGACGAGTACGCCTCTGAAATCGGTGAAGACCTTGTAAATGAAGTATATGAGGCAGTAGAAGCAGCTCAAGAATAACCTGTTTATAGGAAAAGGGACTGACCTGAGGGATACTGTTTCCCTCAAGGGCAGTCCCTTTGTTCAAAAAATTTTTCATTAAAAGGAGCCGAGGTAATATGGAAAAAGAAATTACAATTCATATAAGTGAAGACCAGACGATTATTGAACTAAGCAGTTTGCTGCAGCCATATCGTGCAGAAATTTACCTGCAGAAAAGAGATGAATCTAATATAGTAGAAGTAAATTTAAAAAGCTTTCTCGGACTGATTACTATGCGTCTGCAGAACGGCGATAAAGTAAACGTCCGCACAGAAGGAGAAGACGCCCAAAGCGCACTTGAAGCCGTTGTTAATTACTTAACGAAAGGTGAATAATTTTGGGAGAAAAGAGGTTTTTCTCCGGAGAAAGAGATTCCCCATCAGCTGTTTCTCCGGAGAAGCACCTCCTGTTCTATAATATGACTAATCAATGAATATGTTAGAAAAAACTGAAAAGTAAATTGACTATCCTACTATCTTATAATATTATAGATTGTAACAAAATACAAAACTTAATTTTATAATGTAAAACTTATAAGATTCGAGAAACCTTTTCTTTTCTGATCAAAGGAGTTTCATAGACTTCTAGAGACATGCAGAGTTTTTAATAGGAAGGCAGGGAGAGATTATGAGAGCTTTAAAGTTTCTAGATGACCATTTTGAGGAAATACTCCTTGTTGTATTTACCTTTATTATGGTAGTCGTTATCACACTTCAAGTGTTTATGCGTTATGTGCTTGGCAACTCATTATCCTGGTCAGAGGAGCTGGCAAGGTATTGTTTTATCTGGCTAGTGTACATAGGGATCAGCTATGGAGTGAAAAAACAGCGGCATATTAAAGTAGATGTGCTATTGGTTCTTCTTAAAGAAAAAGGGAAATTAGTGCTGGGTATTGTGGCAAATCTATTTTTTCTTGCGTTTGCAGGCTTCGTTATTATTTTTGGTTATGGAGTAGTAGAACAATTAGCAGGATTTGGTCAGACTTCTCCTTCGTTAAAAATCCCAATGGCTCTTGTATATGCAGCTACGCCAGTTGGTATGGGATTAACCGCCATTCGTATTATTCAGCAGATTATCAAGCAGGTCCGTGCTTTGATGGGAAAAGAAGATTTCTATATAAAGACGGAAAAAGACGACGTTTTAGAAAGCGGTATCATCGAAGAAAATGTAGATTCCGAGCCCAAAACAACCACGAGATAATGATATACGGAAGAGGGAGGAGCAGGTATAATGACAACCTTAGTTTTATTTGGTAGTTTTGCAGTGTTTTTACTGTTAAGTATACCGATTGGAATTTCACTGGGGCTGGCGACATTATTATCGATTATGTATTCAGGATCACTGCCAGTCGACTTCTTAGCACAAGGACTTGTTACCTCTGTTGATTCTTTCCCGCTTATGGCTGTGCCATTTTTTATTCTTGCTGGGGAAATCATGGGAAAAGGCGGCGTGTCCGACCGGTTGTTTGGAGTAGCGAATGCCCTTGTAGGTAATAAAACGGGCGGTTTTGCAATCGCTACCATAATTACTTGTATGTTTTTTGCGGCCATTTCAGGTTCAGCTCCGGCAACGGTTGCAGCGATCGGTGGTATTATGATTCCTGCAATGGTTCGTCAAGGCTATGATAAACGGTTCGCCACAGCGACAGTGGCAGCTGCCGGCTCCCTTGGGGTTATTATTCCTCCAAGTATCCCGATGGTTATTTACGGGGTAACAGGCAGCACTTCCATTGGTAATTTGTTTATCGCAGGTATTTTACCAGGCTTATTAGTAGCCGGAGGTCTCATGCTTTACGCTTACTTATATTCGAAGAAAAAAGGCTACAGAGGGTTAGATGAAAAAACAAGCTTGAAGAAAATAGGACAGGCAACGTGGGATGCCAAATGGGCATTATTAATTCCTATTATTATTTTAGGCGGTATTTACGGCGGTGTTTTTACTCCGACGGAAGCAGCGGTTGTGGCTGTGGCTTACGGACTACTCGCCGGACTGGTTCTGTACCGTGAAATGAAAATTACCGACTTGCCAAAAGTGTTTGCAGATGCTGCACTCACAACGGCAACTGTACTTATAATTGTTGGAACAGCAACGGCATTCGGACGTCTTTTAACGATTGAACAGATTCCGAATCAGGTAGCTCAGGCAATGCTTTCGGTATCTACCAATGAAATCATTATTATGCTGTTAATTACACTGCTGCTTTTAGTAGTAGGCTGTTTCATGGATACCCTTGCAGCCATTATTATCTTAACACCAATCTTGCTGCCAATCGCTGTCAACCTTGGATATGATCCGATTCATTTTGGTATTATTATGATCGTTAACCTTGCCATTGGTTTTATTACCCCGCCGCTTGGAGTTAACCTCTTTGTCGGTTCAGGGATCTCAGGTTTATCGATTGAAGCATTATCGAAGGCGATTATTCCCTTTTTCTTTGCAATGTTGATTACATTGTTAATTATCATATTCCTTCCACAGCTTTCCTTATATTTGCTTGAATTTAAGCAATAAAAAAGCTTATGTTGGATATGAGATAATTAAATATTTCATTACCCCCTTATTTTTTATATAGCAACATCTTTGCCTCTCATCTATTCCCTGGATGAGGGGACTTTTTTTGTTGTTTAGAAAATTATGTTTTTACAAGTTGTGGATAACTATCTCCATATTGTTTGATCCGCGTCTAGCTTCAGCGCCCAGCCTCTCGGAGGCCCAAGACGGTTTAAGGAACTTTTGCTAGAATCGCGAACATCGTGTTCGCGATTCTAGCAAAAGTCAGCACATCCTGTGTGCAAGCCAGTTCAACGTTGTCACAGGACGTGACGTTTTTGGAGACGAAGTGCAATGCAGAAGTCACCACATCCTGTGGAAGTAAGAGCGCCTTTAGTGACTGGAGAACATTTACCTGTCGAGGCTGACCAGGGCGCTTGCGCTTTTGATCTGATAGTACTGTGATCCGGTATTCTGCAGTTCAATCAAAGGGTTATGTTTTAATAGTAATGTGTCAGGCTCCCAGCCCATCCCGACGTTTTTGAAAGACCGAACAAGTCTCCGCTCGGGGAGTTAAGCAGCAGGTTTTTATTTAAAGGAAGCGAACCTTCTGGACCTGTAGCTTTTGTTTCTATTTCATAGATGTCGTTTTTTTCTTGTTTCATTAAATGATCTAAAGATGAAAACATAATAACCCTCCACGAATGAAAAAAATTTTCAAAAAATTGTATTGAAATTAAAAGCGGTTTCATATAAAATGTAACTCAATACTAAAAGGATTTTTCTTTTTGTCAATTTGCTAGAATTCAATTTTATAATATAAAACAAACAACCTAATATACTATGAAATTGGAGTGAAAGTCATGAAAATAACAGAGCTGGAATGCTTTATTGTTCCGCCTAGATGGTGTTTTTTGAAGATCTCGACAGATGAAGGAATTTCAGGTTGGGGAGAGCCGGTAGTAGAAGGAAGAGCCGCTACTGTAAAAACAGCCGTCAAAGAACTTTCCGACAACCTGATTGGGGAAAACCCTCTTCATATAGAAGATTTGTGGAACAAGATGTACCGAAGCGGCTTTTACCGCGGGGGCCCTGTATTAATGAGTGCCATTGCCGGGGTGGACCAGGCATTGTGGGACATAAAAGGAAAGTATTATAACGCTCCTGTCTTCGAATTAATGGGAGGAGCCTGCCGGGATTCCATTAAAGTGTATTCCTGGATTGGTGGCGATCGTCCGAGTGATGTCGGAGAAGCCGCGAAAAGTGTAGTAGACACAGGATTTAAAGCCGTAAAAATGAACGGAACCGAAGAACTTCAATACATTGATACATACGAAAAAATCGATCAGGTGCTGGAAAGAGTCGCTGCCATTCGTGAAAAAGCAGGGAAAGATGTCGGTATTGGTATTGATTTTCATGGCCGGGTTCATAAGCCGATGGCAAAAGTTCTCGCTAAAGAGTTAGAACCATACCGGCCGATGTTCATTGAAGAACCGGTGCTGCCGGAAAATAATGAAGCACTTCGGGAAATTGCTTCACACACCGTCATCCCGATTGCTACCGGAGAGAGAATGTACAGCCGCTGGGATTTCAAACCGTTGTTTGAAGCAGGGTATGTGGATGTGATTCAACCGGATTTATCACATGCTGGCGGCATTACGGAATGCAAAAAGATCGCATCCATGGCAGAAGCTTATGATGTGGCACTTGCACCGCACTGTCCGCTTGGCCCAATCGCACTTGCTTCCTGTCTGCAAGTGGATGCAACTTCTCACAACGCGTTTATCCAGGAGCAAAGCCTCGGCATTCATTATAATAAAGGAAATGATATCTTAGATTACATCACAGACCGCAGTGTATTTGAATACAAAGACGGGTATGTGAGCCTTCCTAAGGGTCCTGGTCTTGGGATTGAAGTAAATGAAGAATATGTAAGAGAAAAAGCAGAAGAAGGCCATGCCTGGAAAAATCCGGTCTGGAGGCATAAAGACGGTACCATCGCGGAGTGGTAAACCACTGCTCCGCAATACACCCTGTGTAAGCCAATGCAGCAGCCAGTCCAGGGTGAGTCGGTACCTTGTCTTTTCATATATGTCAAAACCAAGTTTTATAATAATGAACCGTCCACGAAGACGAAATGAAAAGAGGTGAAAAAAATGAAAACGATCGTCTCATTATTAGAAGGAATTTTAAAATGGATGATAACGATATTTTTTACGGTGATGATAGGTCTTGTTTTCTTTAACGTGGTGCTTCGTTACGGGTTCAGCTCAGGGATCACATGGTCTGAAGAAATGGGAAGGTACTTATTTGTCTGGATTGTGTTCCTTGGCGCGATTGTTGCCTACAAAGAGAGAGCTCACTTAGGTGTTGATTTGTTGATAGGAGCTCTGCCTCGCCCCGCGCAAAAAGGCTTGTATGTCTTAAATAACCTAATTGTTATTGCTGTCCTTTTTATTGTGATAGATGGAGGCTTTCAAATGATTGATAGTACTTCTTCTAACTATGGTCCGGCTACAGGCATTCCTCTATCCTTTCTGTTTATAGCAGGGACGCTTTCGGCTATAGCAATGGTGCTGATTAACATTGTACAGACCGTTCAATTTGTAGTTTTTGGAACAAACCCGCCGGATTGGGCGAATGAAAAACGAGAGGAGGTGGATTCGACTTGATTTGGATCTTTCTCGGTGTGTTATTTTTCTTCCTTTTCCTCGGTGTGCCTGTCGCGTTTTCCATGCTAGTCAGCGCCATCGCGTTAACGTTTGCTCTTGGTATTTTTGATGCTAAAATTATTACACAGAATCTTGTAAACGGTGCCAATAATTTTCCTTTAATGGCCATACCGTTTTTTATCCTAGCCGGTGAAATCATGAATGCGGGCGGGATCTCAAAGCGGGTTGTACATTTTGCAACCACGCTTGTCGGCCATATCCGCGGCGGTCTCGGGTATGTAACCATTTTAGCAGGGATTATGTTTGCCGGGCTTTCTGGCTCAGCGGTAGCTGATACGGCTGCGCTTGGTGCCATACTTATTCCAATGATGGCTGCAAAAGGATATGATATAAAAAGAGCATCAGGTTTGGTAGCATCTTCTGGGATTATTGCTCCGGTTATCCCGCCAAGTATCCCGCTCATCATGTTCGGGGTTATCGGCGGCGTCTCCATTACCCAGTTGTTTATGGGCGGAATTGTGCCAGGTTTGCTGCTGGCGCTTGGATTAATGGGAGCATGGTATCTCGTTTCTCGGAAAGGGAATGTTGAAGTGATGGAAAAAGCCAGCGGGCGCGACCGTTTGAAAGCGTTTTTCCAGGCGATTTGGGCTTTGTTTCTTCCATTTATTATCATTGTCGGCTTGCGCGGAGGAATTTTCACCCCGACTGAAGCAGCTGTGGTAGCCTGCGTATATGCTTTTGTTATTAGTGTAACCGTTTACCGAGGGGAGCTGAAACTTCGCCATATGCCGGATGTGCTGGTGAACTCAGCCAGAACGACAGGTGTTGTCATGTTTTTAGCTGCATCTGCGATGGTTACCGCCTGGGTGATTACAGTGGCGCAGGTTCCGGCCGAGCTTGTTTCATACTTAACGGGTATTACCGATAACCCAACACTTTTATTACTTATTTTGATGGTGTTTTTACTGCTTGTAGGTTTCGTCATGGATATGACGCCGGCTATCCTGATTTTCACACCAGTGCTTCTGCCGGTCGTGCAGGCAGTAGGCATTGATCCTGTCTACTTTGGGATTTTAATGGTTATTAACCTATGTATCGGGCTGATTACGCCTCCGGTAGGTACAGTGCTCTATGTCGCCTGTGGTATTAGTAAAATCAGTATTATTGATATTACAAAAGGTATTTGGCCGTTTTTGGCCGTCCAAGTTACGATTCTATTATTACTTGCTATTTTCCCGGAACTCGTTACCGTTCCGCTCGAATGGCTGTATGAATAATTACAATATGAGGTGAATGAAATGGGATTTAAAGTAGTTATTACCGATTATGAATTTGCAACACTCGAACCAGAAGAAAAAGTATTGCAGCAAGCAGATGTGGAATTCGTTAAAGCTCAATGTAAAACAGAAGAAGAAGTTATTGAAGCATGCAAGGATGCAGACGGAATAATCAATCAATACGCCCCAATTACAAGAAAAGTTATTGAAAATCTAGACAACTGTAAAGTGATTTCCCGTTACGGTGTTGGCGTAAATACTATTGATATCAATGCAGCAACAGAAAAAGGAATAATCGTTGGAAATGTAACAGATTACTGCATGGATGAAGTATCTGACCACGCTTTTTCGCTTCTGCTCGCATGCGCGAGAAAAGTAACCCAGCTCAACAACGAAGTGAAAGCCGGCAACTGGGACTTTAAAGTGGGTGTTCCGATGTACCGACTTCGCGGCAGAACGCTGGGCCTTGTAAGCTTTGGTAAAATTCCGCAAACTCTAGCTGTGAAAGCACAGGCGTTTGGTATAAAAACGGTGGCTTATGATCCGTTTGTAGACCAGGAAACTGCTGCTAACCTGAATACGGAACTCGTTGATCTAGACGAATTATGCAGACGCTCTCATTTTATTTCTGTTCATGCTCCGCTTGTAGAAGCAACAAGAGGAATGATGAGCGATCATCAATTTTCATTAATGAAAAAAGAGGCTTTCATTATTAATACTGCGCGCGGACCGGTCATTGATGAAAAAGCATTAGCACGGGCTCTTGAAAAAGGAGAAATTGCTGGCGCGGGTCTTGATGTAGTAGAAGAAGAACCAATCCCATCTGACAGCCCGCTGTTAAAAATGGACCAAGTTATTTTGAATCCGCACGCTGCCTGGTATTCCGAGGAAGCTCAGCAGGAATTAAAAACAAAAACAGCACAAAATGTTGCAGAAGTATTAAATGGAAAATATCCAAAATACCTTGTTAATCAAGATGTGAAAGAAAAAGCAGAGGTTTTCGTAAAACAGATTAATAGGAAAGCTGGTGTTGGAGATGGCAAAAAATGAGTGGAAAGGAATCATCCCTCCTGTCGTAACTCTAATAAATGAAAATTATTCGATAGATGAAGCAGGGATGCAGACCCATATTAATGAATTAATAGATAGTGGTGTAGATGGTCTGTTTTTTATGGGGACAGGCGGAGAGTTCGCTCAAATACCTGTACCAACTAGAAAAAAAGCAGCAGAAATAGCTGTAGCAGCAGCAGCAGGACGTGTTCCGGTACTCATCGGAACCGGTGCTGCCGGCTATGAAGAAACAAGGGAATTGTCTCTGCATGCAGAAGATGCCGGAGCAGATGGTTTAGTTGTGATCAACCCTTATTATTGGAACGTGCACGATGATCATCTTTATTCTTATTATGAACAACTATCACAAGTAACCAATTTACCTATTATTCTATATAATTTTCCGGGCACTACAGGCCAGGATCTCACACCTGACTTTGTCGCCCGCCTCGCAAAAAATATTCCTTCCATTGTCGGTGTGAAAGAAACTGTTGACGAGGCTGGCCACATTCGGGAAATGATTATTAAAACAAAAGCAGTCCGGCCTGACTTCCGAGTTCTCTCCGGGTATGATGATCACTTGCTGAACACGCTGACACTTGGAGGAGATGGAGCTATATCAGCCGGGGTCAACTTTGCACCAGAGCTTCAAATTGGTATTTATGAAGCGTATCAAAACAAAGATTATGACCGCGCAATAGACCTGCACCGCCGTCTTGCTTACGTACCGTTAATGTATAAGCTCGATACACCGTTTGTTAACGTCATAAAAGAAGCTATGATTCTGCGTGGCAAAAATATTCAGCCATATGTATTCCCGCCAGGTAAACCTGTTAACGATCAGCAGCGGGAAGAAATCAAAAAGATTATGCAGCAGGCAAGGATTTTAGAAGATACGAAAGTCTAGTCAAAATGGGCTGATGATCACCTCAAGCGCCAGGATCCACCCAGCTGGATTGAATAACTTATCTGTCAGGGCGTTTGGAGTACACTTAAAAACAGAGCCCTCTAACCAGCACCGCTAAAGTATGAAGGATAGAGGTGAAAGAGCATGTCTCTTCGGGAAAAGAACAAACATTTAGGCGAGATTTTACAAGACATGAAAAAAGTGATGGTAGCTTTTTCAGGCGGAGTGGACAGCACGTTTCTGCTGGCTCGTGCTCAGGAAGAGCTTGGAGATAATGTGGTTGCGATTACAGCAGCATCGGAAACCTTCCCATCACGTGAATACAACGAAGCGATCGCCTTAGCGAAAACTCTCAACGTTCCGTACATGGAGACAAGGGTCAGTGAATTTGCGAACGAAAACTTTGTCAACAACCAGCCCGACCGTTGCTTTCACTGTAAAGATGGATTGTACGATCATTTAAATGCAGTCGCAGACAAGCATGATTACCCGTACATTTTAGACGGAGCCAACAGAGATGATGTCGGGGATTACCGTCCAGGCATGAAAGCGGCAAGAGACCAGGGAGTGAGAAGTCCATTGCTGGAGGCGGGATTTCGGAAGGATGAAATTCGGATGCTCTCAAAAGAAATGGGGCTCTCCACCTGGAACAAGCCTTCTTTTGCCTGCTTGTCTTCACGTATCCCTTACGGCACAAAAATTACACAAGAAAAAATTGACCAGCTGGACATCGCCGAAAATTATTTAATCCGCTCCGGCTTTAAACAGGTGAGAGTCAGACATCACGAAAATATTGCCCGAATTGAAATCATGCCCGAGGATTTTCCGAAAATGATGGAATGCCACGATGAAGTTAATGAAGCATTAAAAGCGGCAGGATTTCAATATGTCGCCCTCGATTTGCAAGGGTACCGCACGGGCAGCATGAATGATGTGTTGAAAAAGGTGCAGTCCTCATGACCCCATCGCTGAAAGATATTTTACAAGCTGTCGAAAAGGGAGACATCACCAGTGAGCAGGCACATGAACAGCTGAAAGGGTATGAAAACTTAAGCTATGCTCGTGTGGACTCTCACCGCGGAAAACGAAAAGGCTTTCCGGAGGTCATCTATGGAGAAGGAAAAACACCAGAACAGATTATTGAAATAACAGGCACACTTAGGCGTGAAGGACGTTCTGTTCTATGTACAAGAATAGACCAGGAAAAAGCTGCGCAAATACTCGCTTTTCATTCGGAGTTCACCTATGATCCTGTCGCTAGAATCTTGCATTATCAAGAAGAGGATGTTCTTGTCACCGGGAGGACAGTAGGGGTTTTATGCGCCGGGACGTCTGATCTTCCTGTAGCAGAAGAAGCCGCCGTCACAGCGGAAACGATGGGGAATAAAGTTGTCCGGGTATATGACGTAGGGGTCGCAGGCATTCACCGCTTAATTGATGCTTTACCAGAAGTAAAGATTTGCGATGTACTGATCGTTGTAGCAGGCATGGAAGGGGCGCTTCCAAGTGTAATCGGCGGTCTTGCTGACCAGCCGATTATTGCAGTTCCTACTAGTGTCGGCTATGGTGCTCATTTTGAAGGATTAGCTCCACTCTTAGGGATGCTGAACTCCTGCTCTTCAGGGATTTCTGTGGTAAACATTGATAACGGATTTGGAGCAGCCTACAGTGCCACGTTAATGAATCGGATTGGTTTAAAAGGAGGAGAACGATGCGAATCCTCTACTTAGATTGTTCCATATCAGGTATCAGCGGAGACATGACGCTTGGTGCACTGCACGCACTCGGGGCAGATATGGAGAAAGTGGAGAAGGAACTTAAGGCGTTTCCTATTGAAGCCTTTTCCTTAAAAACCTCCGGGGAAATGAAAAAAGGAATCTATGCTTCGAAAGTAGATGTTATTCCTGAAGAAGAAGCGCACCATCACCGTCATTACTCTACCATCTGTCAAATGATTCTAGATTCAGACATTGCGGAAAAAGCAAAAGCCTTGAGTCTTCAAATATTTGAACCTATTGCGAAAGCAGAAGCGCACATTCATCATACCACCATCGATAAAGTCCACTTTCATGAAGTGGGGGCGGTCGATTCCATCGTAGATGTCGTAGGAACAGCGCTTGCACTGGATCAGCTTGAAATAGAAGAAGTGTTTTCTTCTCCGGTTGTCCTTGGAAATGGAAAACAGAAAATGGCGCACGGCATTTATCCTATTCCTGCTCCGGCTGCATTAGAAATGATGAAATGGCTTCCCGTACAGGCGACCGATGTGGATGGCGAATTAACCACTCCCACCGGTGCCGGAATTTTAAAAGGCTTAGTCACTTCTTTTGGTCCGATTCCTTCGATGGGAATTGAATCTATCGGGTACGGAGCGGGGTCAAAAGATTTCCCGTCTCACCCCAATGTGCTGCGGGCAATTTTAGGGGAGAAAAAATAAGATACATTCATTTGTAAACGTTTTAAATCTTAATAAAAAGGGGGGAGAGCTTGAAAATAACTGCGGTGGAGACGGTTCAGCTCCCTGCACATCCTCAGCTGCTTTGGGTACCCGCACCTATTCCGGTTCCTTCTGGTTTTTGCATGTAACCATTTTTCACTTGAACAGGCTGAGTCACTACGTTTTCAAAATAGCGTGTGATAGAAAGCGCGGACAGCTTTACTGATAAATAAATTAGGAATGTTCAGACGCAAATGGGCATGAGCAAGATTCATATTAGGCCCCCCAGTTGAAAAGATGGTGTTTTAGAAAGAAGCGATATTCAAAAGGAACCCTCGGAAGGCGGATCGGGAGGCAGCCACTGGGCAGCTGGAGATCCGTGGAAAGACGACTTAGGAGATCGATTTTAAGTAAGAGGAATAGCTTCTTTTTTTAACAATATATAAGAACAAAGTTTTATATTATAAAATTAATTCTATGTGAGGAGGAGAAAAAATGAAAAAGTTTACAAAAACATGGATGACAGGAGCCGTAGCTTCCATGGTATTTTTATCTGCCTGTGGAGGCGGCGGAGGAGACGAAGCCAGCTCTGAGGAAAATGGAGGAGAAAGCAGCGGAGATGCGAAAACAGTAAAGGTAGCTAACTACTTTGCAGCGGATCACCCGCAAAATGTTGCACTAGAAGAAAAGTTTAAGCCGCTTGTCGAAGAAAATTCCAATGGAAGTTTAGAAGTTGAAATTTATCCAGACAGCCAGCTTGGTGCAGAAGAAGAATTTTATGAAGGGGTTCGAAACGGCACCATTGAAATGGGGATCCCTGGTATGATTATGCAATCCTCTGTTGATAAGTTAGGTGTTCCAGAATGGCCGTTTTTGTTTGAAGATTACGAACACGTACAAAACGTATTGAATGGTGAAATTGGTGAAGAGCTGACAGAAGACCTGGAAGAACAGCACGGAGTTAGAGCGCTTGCCTGGAGTGCAAATGGTTTTCGGATGTTTTCTTCTAACAAGACATTAGAAAGCATCGTAGATTTTGACGGGCTGCGTTTACGTATGCCGAACATTCCAAACTATATCGAACTTGGTGAACAGCTTGGAGCTAACGTGTCACCGCTCGCTATTTCTGAAGTGTTCACAGGACTCGAGCAAGGAGTTATCGATGCACAGGATAACCCGATTGCAACGTTAAGAGCATCTGGCTGGTATGAAGTGCAAACCGACGTGTTGGAATCAAGACATATGTTCAGCCCAAATATGTATGTGATCAATTCTGATTTCTGGAATGGTCTTTCTGAAGAAGAACATCAGGTCATAGAAGAAGCATCTAAGGAAGCAGCAGAATATGAATTTGAAGTGATGCAGAAAAGTTATGAAGAAGATAAAGAGTATTTAGAAGGAGAAGGAATCACATTTACCGAACCTTCTGATGAGTTCAAGCAGTCTATGCAAGAATCAGCAGAGCCTATGTATGATGCCTTTTATGAAGAGTATGACTGGGCGGAAGACTTAGTAGAACGAATTCGTGAAGAAGCTGAGTAGAAAAGAAAAGGTAAAGGAGAAGGGGGATGACTCACTTGCTTGTGTGAGTGTTTCCTCTTTTCCAGTGGGAAGGGATACGGAACGGACAAAACTCATCACCCAACGAAAGGAACCATTGTCCGTTCGTTTGACTTCCGCTAATAACAGCTTCTTCCATGAAAAAGAAAGAAGGGAATTACCATGGCTATTATTGAGGAATTGCTAGAACCGATTCCGCTTCCAAAAATGGTGAAGGTGCGGCAGCATTTTGACACTAAAGAAATTGCTGATACAGCGGCTGAAGTTCAGCGGGTACTAAAAGAATCCGGCATGCTTGAAAAAATTCAGCCCGGCTGTAAAACAGCAATTGCTGTAGGCAGCCGCGGCGTTGCTGATCTCCCCATTCTAACAAGAGAAACAGTAAAAGCAGTAAAAGACGCAGGGGGCGAGCCCTTTATCGTCCCGGCAATGGGCAGCCACGGCGGCGCAACAGATGAAGGTCAAAAAGAAGTGCTGGAAGAACTTGGCGTAAGTGAAGAAACAGTAGAAGCCCCGATTCGCTCAAGCATGGAAGTTGTTCCAGTTGGAAAACTGCCAAATGGATTGCCTATTTATACGGACAAAAATGCGTATGAAGCAGACCACATTATTGTGATTAACCGGATCAAGCCCCACACCGCATTTCGCGGAAGAGTCGAGAGCGGCCTGATGAAAATGGTAACCATTGGACTTGGGAAGCAGAAAGGGGCAGAAGCAGCTCACTTATATGGGTTTAAACATATGGCAGAACATGTTCCGGACATGGCTAAAATTGTTTGTGATCGTGCACCTGTTTTATTTGGCCTCGGGTCCTTGGAAAATGCTTATGACCGTCCAGCTAAAATAGTCGTTGTGCCTGCCGGAGAATTTGAAGAAAAAGAACCAGGGCTCTTAGAAAAAGCAAAATCATTTATGCCAGGGATTATGGCAGACCCGCTCGATGTGCTGATTGTTGATGAAATCGGAAAAGACATGTCCGGCGACGGGATGGATCCTAATATTACCGGACGATTTGCCACTCCTTATGCCAGCGGCGGAGCAAACGCTGCTAAAGTGGTTGTTCTTCGTCTTACGGAAAAAACGCATGGAAATGCCAACGGTCTCGGGTTAGCAGATGTTACGACCAGACGTGCATTTGAACAAATTGAATGGCACAAAGGTTATGCGAATGCATTAACGAGTACCGTGCTTGAAACCGTGAAAGTTCCGATGTTTTTAGACACAGAAGAATTAGCTGTGAAAGCAGCCGTGAAAACCTGTAATGCTAAAGACATGAAGAAGGTAAGAATGGTGCGGATTCCAAACACACTTGAAGTCAAGGACATCTATGTATCAGAAGGGCTGCTTGATGAGGTGCGCAGTAATCCAAAGTTAGAAATTTTATCTGATCCTGAGCCCCTTTCGTTAGACAGGTAATTTCTATTGCTCTATCTGCTCATTTACAGCGCCCTTGTTTTTGCCTATGGAATAACCATCTTTTGGGACTCAGGAGTGGTTATGTACCTTACTGGGCTGTTTGCCTTTTTATCTGTTGTGATTTCTTTTCCTAAAGCACAGCGATTGTATAAAGTGACCGCCTCTATCTTTGTCATCATAGCCTTGATAACTGCTGCTTTTGAAGGAATAGCGGTAGTGCAGTTTCCGTATTACATGACGTCTACCGCGATATTAATCATGATTTTTTATGTGCTTCCATTTATCAACAGTGTTATCGTTGTCGGCCGCTATGACCAGAAGGTAAACCGTCTATTAAAAACAAAGATCAGCCACCTTGGTCAGCTGTATCAGCGAACGGCGCTTGTAAGCTTTTTGCTAGGTTCGTTTTTAAATATTGGAACGATTCCTCTCGTTGTCAGTGTATTAAAACGCAATTTGAAAGAGCAGTCCGCTAACCTGGTGAGCCGTTTTATCAGCTCAGCCATGCTTCGAGGCTATGCGCTTTGTCTTGTGTGGACGCCAATGGAAATTCTTGTAGCCATTTCAATTGATATTACAGGAGTAGGCTATGTAACACTGCTTCCATATTTACTGTTGTTTTCATTAACCCTGCTTCTTATCACTTTTTGGGCAGGAAAAAGCTATAAAGGCTATACGCTTGAGTCCGTCTCAGGGCAGATTGACATGACAGCCGTTTATAAAAAAATCGCAAGCCTGTCCTTTTTCTTAATTCTCTTTATCAGCATCATCATTTGGCTGCGGCCGCTGCTTAACCTTTCTTTTTTGGAAACCGTAGGACTTGTGATCATTCCATATTCGTTTTTATGGGCGCTTGTGATTAAAAGAATCCGTTCCTTTCTCGTATATGGCCTGCGGACATGGCAGGCGCGTACTTCTTCTTTGCAAAACTACGTGGTGCTGTTTTTATCTGTCGGTTTTTTTATCAGCATTTTAGGAGAATCCAAGCTGATGGGATATTTACAGTATCCGTTTCTGATACTAGAAGGTCTTCCGGTTCTTTTATTCATCGTTATACAAATTTTATTTTTAGGTCTTGCGATGGTTGGGTTTCATCCGCTTGTTACCATCAGCCTTGTCGGTGAAATGCTGCAGCCTATATTAGGATCTGTTTCACCATTAGCCGCAGCGATTGTCCTTATTACTTCGGGACTCTCTACGGTGATGGCCGGTCCGTTTAATATTTCTGTTTCGTTAACGGGGATGCTGCTTCACCAGAATCCATACAGGGTTTCTTTATGGAATGTCGGGTTTGCGTTTCTATTTAGCAGCGGCGGAACTTTATTGGCAACGATCATTTTATTATTCCCTTGACCAATATTTCTTAGAAAGGTGTGAAACGATGACGAGACCATTTCCGATGATTGAAAACTCAGTGAATCCGTATCGGGACAATGTGCAAGGAAAGGCCAATGAGCCAATTACCGTAGCTGGTCTTCTGGACCGTTCCAAGCAAGTGCTTGGCAACACTTATGAAGGAGATGCCCCGGATTGGACGTTGGATGAAATTTATAACCGCCTGGAGAAAAACGCACCGAGAATCGCAATTATCGGCGGTTCTTCTGACCATCCAGCGCATATTATGGATTTTCAAACCTCTTCAAGAGCAGCCATACGTATCTGGCAGAACGGGGGAGTTCCTTTCTATTTCTCGACTCCGGTTATGTGTGACGGGACGGCGCAGAATAACCAGGGTATGAGCTATTCGCTGCAAAGCCGTAATGCAGTTGCTCAAATGATTGTAAACCAGCTCGAAGCGCACAGCTATCACGGTGCTTTTGTCATTCAAGGATGTGACAAACAGCCGCTAGGGGTAGTCAGCGGACTTGCTCATCTCGACCGTCTGCGTCAAGAAAGAGGAGAAGCACCGTTTTTCGCTACATTTGCACCTGCTCACGTTTTGGAAGGCGGCACCATTCCGGAGCCGCTGGTAAGAGAATTGGGAGAAGTAGCAAAACAGGCGGTAGATCAGGGTTTTGAGGATATTTCAGATGATCTTCATGATGCAATGGCTTATATTTTGCAGTGTTCTTCTAATACCTCCTTTCAAGGAGTGTTCGAACGTGCTGTAGAACGCGGGATTATTACGAAAGAGGAACACAAATATTTTGAAAAAGAGCTTGCGGTGAACACTTGTGACGGCTCAGGAGGGGTTTGTGCATTTAACGGGACAGGAAACAGTTCGCGCCACATCGTAGCAGGCTTTGGGCTTGTTCATCCATCGGTGGAACTATTGACTGCTGCTCCGGAGCAGCATCAAGTAAACGATGCCATTGACAGCCTGGCAGACATGATGAATAAACCTGAATTCGGGGTGTCTCGTTTAGCCGCTGCCAATATTCGCAATACGATTCGTATTCACAGTGCATCTGGTGGTTCTACTAATCTCATGATGCACATCGTTTCAGCGATGCTTTTCGGAGGCTACCGCTTCAGCCTGTGGGATTTAGATAAACTTCATCACGAACAAGCCATTCCAGATTTATTTAACTACAGTCTTACCGAAGGACGTGACATCTTCCAGCTTGCGATTCAGTGCTGTGACAGCGACAGCCGCGGTATGGAGAGCCTTTTCTATGAGCTCATGGAAAATGGAGTCGATATGGATGTGAATGCCCTGACTGTCACAGGACAAACATGGGCAGAGCGTCTCAGTAAGGACCGCGAAGCACTATCAGCGGATAATGTAAAAGATAATCCTATTATTCTATCAAAGCCACGCCGGGTGTTCAGCGGCGTAGATGTGCTGCAAGGAAATTTCTTTGAAAGTGCCGTTGTGAAAATCAGCGGTATGCCGACTCCGCAGCTTGATCAGTTTGATAAAAAAGCCGCGATGGTGCTGTACTTTGAAAATGAAGAAGAAGCGAACAAAAATTTATTAAATTCAAACCTGGTTGATGAATTAAGAGATGCACGTTCATTTAAAGAAGAGCTTCTCCGTCCGCAGCTCCGGCATAATGAACCAGACTATGACAAAACACTTGATAACGCGGATTACGATACACTGTTTGATTATATGGCAGGAAGCGGTGCTCTGAAAATCGCAATTATCATTGCCGGCCAGGGACCGGAAGCGTTTGGAATGCCGGAAATGTTCACACCAATGCAGCACATTAATACGAACAGAAAGCTTAAAAAATTAGGCACCATCATCAGCGATGGGCGCTATTCCGGAGTAACCTTTGGAGCCGCAATCGGACATATGACACCAGAAGCGAAAAACGACGGCGGCATTTTGTATTTGCAAACCGGAGATGTTCTCTATCTCGGCCTTCGGGAAAGAGTGATTGAATTTGTGAAAGCAGATGCGTTTGTAAAAGGGGAAACCGTTTATTCGTTTGATGGCATTCGAGAAAAACGGGCAGGCCTTGCTGCTGAACGCCTGCAGAGCATTCGCAAGCGTCAGTGCCGCATTGCTGCCAGCAATCGCATGGCAGGGCATACCGATGCAGCAAACGGAGTCGTTCCATATTCGGTATGGGAAGAAGCAGAAGATGATTATACTCCAATTTTGAAAAAAGCGGAGCCAGCATTTAAAACAGCAAGTAAACAATAAGATACCTGCAGAATAAGTTAACAGGTAGACTCCTGCGGGAAAAGCAACGGCTGAAGACCCCTCCAGGAAGCGCTTTACTCTAAGGAGGCTGAAGCGCTGCCCGCGGCAAAGAAGACACTGCCAGAACGAGCAAAGAGAGTTGCATCAGTAGATGTCGCACTTGTGCCCTGAGGGTGAAAGAGAAGTGTATTTTCAACTGAGCCTGTGAACAAACATCAAAGTATAAAAAAAGTTTTAAAGAAAGAAAATGAGCTCTTCCATAAGGGCTTAAATATAATATACGAGGAGAAATCACTATGGAAAAAACAAGAGATTTTATTGAAAAGTTAGGTTTTGCAAGAGGAGATTTAAATGATCTGCCCACCTCGTCTAAACGGTTTCCAGATGGGGCCCAGTACCGGGTTGAAATTCCGAGTGTGGAAGGCCCGAATGCGATGAAAGCTGCTGTAGAAACCGGAAAGCAATATGGCATTGATTTTCACCGTGTTTCACAGGGAAGCGGCATAATGCTGCAAACAGATGAGGAAATTGAGCAGATGGCTGCTATCGGCCGTGAAGAAAAACTCGAAGTAAGCTTATTTGTCGGCCCGCGCGGCACGTTCGATATTTCACCGATGCAGCGCGCCAGTGCCGGACAGGTAGCCGGCCTTCGTTCTCAAGGTATTGATCAACTCGTTTACGCGCTAGAAGATGTGAAACGTGCATGCGAGCTTGGCATCCGCGGTATTTTAGTGGCCGATGAAGGGCTTTTGTGGCTTGTAAATGAAGCAAAAAAAGCTGGAGAACTGCCTCAGGATCTTGTGGTTAAAGTTTCAGTACAAGTAGCACAAGCCAATCCATTTTCCATTAAATTAATGGAAGATATCGGGGCAGACACGTACAACGTTCCTACAGATTTAACGCTCGCTCGTCTAGCAGCTGTCCGCCAGGCAATTGACATTCCGATTGATATTTATATAGAAGCGCCTGATGATATCGGAGGGTTTATCCGGCATTACGATATCCCTGAAATTATTCGGGTGGCAGCACCTGTTTATATTAAATTTGGCCTTCGCAACGCACCAAATATTTATCCATCCGGTACGCATCTAGAAGACACAGCTATTAAGCTGACAAAAGAAAGAGTAAGAAGAGCTAAAATCGGGCTTGATTTGTTAAATCGTTACGCACCGGATTTAAAAACATCAGAAAAAGGTGCAGCAGGGATTGCGCTTCCAGCTTCCAAAGTAACTCAATAACATATGTAGTAAGTTAAGGGTAAAATTATATAGTATTATGTGCTATAATATAGAAAACGTCTAAAAAGTAGTTGAACATTCACCATTTGATGGCTCCGTATACCGCCATCTCCCCAAATATTCAACTAACTACAAGACAAGACCGAAAAGGGGGGAAGCTTTATGCCCATCATTCAATCTGTTGATCGCGCGCTGAAAATCCTGGATTTGTTTGATGAATTCGAAACGGAATTGAAGATTACGGATATAAGCGATCGCATGCTATTGCATAAAAGTACTGTTCACTCTCTTTTGAAAACGCTGCAAAAACATCAATATATAGAGCAAAACCCCGAAAATGGAAAATACCGTCTAGGCATGAAGCTGTTTGAACGGGGGAATTTTGTCATTCACAGCCGTGATATCCGCTCTATTGCCAAAGAGTATTTGTATGATTTGTCAAAAGATACCGGCCAGACCGTTCACCTCGTCATTCAAGATGGGAAAGAAGGCGTTTATATAGACAAGGTAGAAAGTGCTTCTGCCACTGTTTTATATTCCCGGATCGGACGGAGAATTCCGCTTCATTGCAGCGGTGTCGGAAAAGCCCTCTTAGCTTTTCAGCCGGACCGTGAAATAAATAATGTGTTATCCGATTACGAGTTTATTAAAAGAACCGAAAACACAATAACAGACAAACAAGAGTTTCTAGAAGAACTGAATCATATCCGAGAGCAGGGTTATGCAGAGGACCGGGAAGAAAATGAACCAGGCGTACGCTGTGTAGCTATTCCTGTTCGAGACCATACCGGGGCAGTTGTTGCCGCAATCAGTATTTCTACACCTACGATGCGCGTGAGTGAAGAAGACATCCAGCGTTATGTAGCTAAGTTAAAAGAAGCAAGCGCACAGCTTTCTCAAAAATTAGGCTACGGATATCAAACATTAAAAGGGCATTAAACGACAAAAGTTGAATATATATTAGTAAAAGCAGCGGACATGAGATACGCTATTTTCACGTTTTTGTACCATTTACATGCAGTTGGGGACAGGGGTTCCGTTATATGCTTAAAATCAGACGAAATAAGGCATTATTTTGGATAATAGCGAATCACGGTCCGCGGGGCTTCTAGACCGCCCTTATTCTAAAAAATAACGGAATGAGGGTCCGCCCCAGGGTGCGCATTGCACTCAACTTCTCTTTTTTTGTCCATTTATTAAAACCTAGTTTTATAATATTAAACTATCAAACTATCAGGGGGTTTCATAATGAGAATTGTCCGTTTTGAAAACGATAACACAACGAAAATTGCTGCTGTAACCGATCAGGAGGAAATTTTTTCTTTGCCATCTGCAAGTGTACTAAGCTTATTTAATAAAGCAGAACAAAAAGGAGTGTCCGTACTTGCACTCGTCCAGGAGCTTATTAAAGACCAGTCTCCGCTTTCCGTAAAACTTGAAGAGCTGAATTTACTTGTTCCGCTCGAAGTTTCTGAAGTATGGGCATCTGGTGTTACATATCAAAAAAGCCGTGAAGCAAGAAACTATGAAGCAACGGATGGAAAGCTCGACAGCCCAGCAACATTTTACGATAAAGTATATGATGCCGAGCGCCCAGAAATTTTCTTTAAATCCACCGGCCAGCGCCTCATAGGACAAAATGAAGACGTATATTTGCGCACCGATTCCAACTGGCAGATTCCAGAACCGGAGCTTGGACTTGTCATCAGCAGGAAAGGAAATGTAATAGGCTACACTGTAGGAAATGACATGAGCTGCCGTGACATTGAAGGAGAAAATCCGCTGTACTTGCCGCAAGCAAAAATTTGGAAGAATTCATGTTCGGTAGGTCCGGCGATTCGACTTGCAGATACGGTAGATAACCCATATGAATTCCAAATCATCTGCCGGATTTTCCGGGGCGGAGAAAAGGTTTTTGAAGGGGATGCTTTTGTCAACCAGCTCAAGAGAAAACTTGATGAACTAGTAAATTACTTGGTTAAAGATAACGATGTCTTTGATGGAACAGTTCTTTTAACTGGAACATGTGTCGTACCCCCAAATGAATTCACGCTTCAAGATAGAGATGACATTGAAATTGAAATCCCTGGTATCGGTACGCTTCGTAATTCTGTGAAGCATCCGGCTGAGCAGTCTGTTGCTTCATCTTAAGGAGGAAAAGAAGTGAGTGAAGAACGCTTTCAAACGATGATGATGAAGCCCGAAGATACGGTCGCTGTTGCACTTGCTGACATTAAAAAAGGGACCACTTTAACGGTTGCCTGTCAGCAGGAACGATTTCAAATTACATTGAAGCACTCCATTGAATTTGGCCATAAATTTGCAGTGAAGCCAATGGAGAAAGGAGAGGATGTGCTTAAATACGGTGAAATTATAGGAGTCACAAATCGTTCTATCGAAGTCGGCGAACATGTCCATGTTCATAATGTCGAAGGAAAACGAGGAAGAGGTGACAGAATTGCCGGAGCTTAAAGAAGGTCAATTTTTAGGATATCGAAGACCTGATGGAAACGTAGGAGTTCGGAACCATGTGTTAATTCTGCCTACCATTACTTGCGCGGTGCAGGCCGCCAAGCAAATTACAGAGCTTGTCGACGGAACGGTTTCATTTATTCACCAGCATGGCTGCGCCCAGGTGGGAGAGGACTATGAGCAAACCTTCCGAACGTACGCCGGAATGGGAATGAATCCTAATGTTTACGGTGTCGTGGTACTCGGGCTCGGTTGTGAAACCCACCAGGCCTGGACGGTGGCTGATGAAATTGCTAAAAAAACAGGGAAACCAGTGGAAACCGTGTCTATTCAAGATCACGGCGGTACCCTCACTACAGTTGCTCAAGGAGCAAAAGTGGCTGCCAAAATGGTACAGGACGCTTCTATGGTGCCGCGAGAACCGTGTGATTTGAGTGATTTGATTGTCGGCACGGAATGCGGCGGTTCAGATGCGTGTTCCGGTTTATCTGCTAACCCGGCAGTAGGAACCGTATCGGATATGCTTGTAGAGCGCGGAGCCACTGCTATTTTGGCAGAAACGACGGAGTTAATCGGTGCAGAGCATCTTTTAGCTGAGCGGGCAGCAGATGATCAAGTCGCTAAACGGGTGTATGAAGTAATCGAAGCAATGGAAAACCGTTCCCTGCAAATGGGTGTAGACATTCGCACGGGCAACCCGAGTCCCGGGAATGTTCGCGGCGGTTTGTCTACGCTGGAAGAAAAGTCTCTTGGAGCAGCTAATAAGTCTGGAAGCAGTCCGCTTCAAGAGCTGATTAACTATGCAGAGCGTCCTAGCAAAAAAGGCTTAGTATGGATGGATACACCTGGACACGATATTGAACAGCTGACAGGAATGGTAGCCGGCGGAGCTCAGGTTGTACTTTTTACAACAGGTCGTGGGACGCCGACAGGATCTCCAATCGCACCCGTTATTAAAATAGCAACCAACACAACCATGTATGAAAGCATGGGAGATAACATGGATGTAAACACTGGGATGATTATTGAAGGAAAAGAAACAGTAGATGACGCAGGAGGTCGTATTTTAGAAGAAATCAGACAGGTCAGCTCTGGCAAAAAAACAAAAGCAGAAATCTTAAAGCAGCACGATTTTGGGATCTGGCGCATCGGACCAACCTTTTAAGTACAGTCAGGGCGGGTGGAGGGAGTACGAAAAGGGATATTTAAACGATCATCTCTATCTTTAATTTTTTCATAGAAAGGAAGATGAAAATGGCAACAGCAACGGAAACAAAAACTTATCTCAACTTTATTAACGGAGCATGGGTGAAAGGCTCTTCGAATGACACTTCAGCCAGCATTAATCCAGCCAACACAGAGGACATTGTCGGCCGCGTCCAAAAATCCACCCGTGAAGATTTAGACAAAGCCGTGGCCGCAGCAAAAGAAGCTCAAACACCATGGAGAAAGCTTGCTGCACCAGAACGCGGAAACTTATTGTATAAAGTGGCGGACGTTTTGGAATCCCGTGTAGATGATATTGCTAAAACGATGACGCGTGAAATGGGAAAAACATTCCCGGAAGCAAAAGGGGAAACGGCTCGCGGGGTAGCTATTCTTCGCTATTATGCAGGAGAAGGCATGAGAAAAGTAGGTGACGTGATTCCGTCTACCGATAAAGATGCTT